>DMKD01000201.1 GCA_003454605.1 Spirochaeta sp.
CAGCCTGGTGGGATCAACGTCGAAGACTCCCGCGGCTTTGAGTTCATCTATGCCGGGGCAGCGGAAGGCTGTAGTTTCATTGATTCGCCGCCTTGTTTTTTCTGCAAGCTTGATTGTTCGATCCCAATAGTCTTCTCCATGCAGTTCGAGATCATTTCGTGCCAGCTCGAGCGAGCTCATCAATATGTAGGATGGGCTCGTGCTCATTGTTAATCTTAGTGCTGAATCGAGGCGGGCTAAATTTATCCTGTTTGAATCTAGTGCACCCCGGCCGACGTGCAGCAGAGAAGCCTGGGTCAGCGCCCCGGCTGTTTTATGCAGTGATTGAGCACAGGCATCTGCTCCGCAGCTTAACGCGCCTGAAGGCAGGCTGATGTTGAAGTATAGGTGAGCACCGTGAGCCTCATCGACCAGGAGCGGAATACCTGAAGAATGTGCCGCATCGGCAATCTGCTCAAGATCGCTGCAGATTCCATGGTAGCTGGGGCTTACGACGAAGACTGCCTTCAGATCGGGTTGTGCGGAAAGCTCCTTACTGACTGTCCCAGGATTAAGCACGCCCATGATTCCGATTTCTTCTATATAATGCGGCTGCGTGTAGACGGGTTCAGCACCGCTGATTATCAGCCCCGCTAACACTGACTTATGCGCGTTACGGGGAATCAGAATCGTATCAGGGGTGCCGTCTGTGTCTTCCCCGGCAACGGCCATTATCATAGACTCGTTTCCGCAGCTTGTGCCGTTTATAAGATAGAAACTTCTATCTGCGCCGAAGGCTTCGGCGGTCATCTTCTGACTGTCTGCTATAATATTTTTCGGTTTATGCAGATCATCCGTCATCGGAGTTTCTGTAACATCAATTCTAAAGATATTACGCCCGGCGAAATCTATAAATTGCTGCGGGATTCCGCGCTCAAAGCGGTGTCCCGGAATTCTGAAGTAGCCTTTATTTCGATCTGAATATTGTTTCAGAGAGTCAAATAGAGGGGTGCGTGTCATCTATAAATCTTACATCATACTGTATTTCTTCTCAATCCACCTCCGGCAGATAGTTCCAGTGTTTTTTCGGCATGAAGTTCATCTGAAGTTTCGGGTTGGACCGCTCTTCTATTCCAATTTTTTGATGATAGATCTTCCATATTTTGATCCACGGATCAGCATCTTCGGGCAGTATAAATGAATCCTCAAGCCCGATAATCTCGAGACCTCCCTCAATATGGACCAGGGCAGTATTCCTTTTTTTATCATGAATCATCCAGGCCTGGTCGGAGAAGCGCGATGCGAAGTGGCGGCCTAATAGAGGGATGAGGTTGGTACCGGGTTCAAAGGCGGCATAGTATTCACCGGTCGATAATTTGCGGAAGCGAATGAGGCCTAAAAACCGGTGGTATTCCCGGTCGGTTTTCTGTGACATTTTCATTACAGCAAGAGCATCGGGATCCGTCAGTTCATCGATTATTTGCCGGCCGGTTTTTAATCCCTTCCTTATAAACCGATAGACTGCATCTTCACAACCCTTCTGCTCTGCGAGGAATGCACGGGTTATCAGGTTGAGCCCGCGTTTTCCCAGTTTCTCTGTAATTCCCTCAAGTACCCGCCGGGCTTCATCCGGCTGTGTTTTAATAGTCCGGGTCTCGCTAAATAATTCCGGCAGATATGCCTTCTCATTGCGGATCAAGGTTTTGCTCTGTTTAAGTCTGTATGCCTCAAAAACCGCAGAGAAAAATCCGGCAAGACTCCCGTCGTAAAGCAGTACCATTAAAACAGCCTCAATTGTTTGTCGGGGAATGGAATATCTGCAAGCAGCCTGCTTTTCAAATTTGATCCGCCGACCTGAATGTAATCCATAGATTTGCCTTTACAGAGGATGAAGAACTTAGCCCGCTTAAGTACGACGCCCATCTTCTTCAGATTCAGAAAATCAAGGCTGGAATGGCGTCTTGCCTTGATGATTCGAAGGGCTGAGGTTACCCCGATGCCGGGAACCCGAAGGATTTCCTCGTATGATGCCCTGTTTATTTCCAGAGGGAAAAAATCGTGATTTCTGACGGCCCAGGCCGCCTTTGGATCAAGATCCTCATCGAGGTAGGGACAGGATTCATTGAGAATCTCGTGCGCGCGGTATTTATAGAAACGCAGCAGCCAGTCTGCCTGATAAAGTCTGTGCTCTCTAAGCAGAGGAGGATCAGAGTGGACCGGCAGCCGTTTATCGTCATTGACTGGAACATAGGCGGAATAGTAAACGCGTTTAAGGCTGAATTTCTGATACAGATTCTCCATTAAATGGATGATGTGAAGATCCGTCTCGGGGCTTGCTCCGATTATCATCTGAGTTGTATGACCTGCCGGTAGAAAATTCGGGACCTTGTTCCTGAGCGCCGGCAGCTTTGACTGCCTGTCAGCCTGAATCATTGACCACTCTTCTCCCAGTAGTTTCATAGGCGCAATGATCGCCCGTCTCTTTTTTTGCGGGGCATGAAGTTTTAGCGCGCTTGATGAAGGCATTTCAATATTAACGCTCATTCTGTCGGCATAGAGCCCTGCTTCACGGATAAGTCTGCTGCCGGCTCCCGGAATGACCTTCATATGGATGTAGCCGTTGAACCTGTACTCTCTGCGCAGCTTCTTAACTGCTCGAAGCATGAGTTCCATGGTTTTATCAGGATCTCCCAGAACGGCAGAACTTAAGAACAAGCCCTCAATATAGTTGCGGCGGTAGAGGTTGATAGTCAGATCGGCGAGTTCGTCAGGAGTAAAAGAGGTACGCGGAATATCGTTGCTTCTTCTGAGTCTGCAGTAGGAACAGTCATAGGCGCAGTTATTCGACAACAGTATTTTTAAAAGAGAAATGCATCTGCCGTCTGTAGACCAGGAGTGGCAGATTCCTGCGGCGAGAGAATTGCCTAAACCTCCCGGTTTGTTTTGTCTGCTGCTGCCGCTGGATGAACAGGAAACATCATACTTCGCTCCCTCGGCAAGCAGTCCGATTTTCTCTTCTAATTCCATTATTAAATTACTATACGGATGTATAGTAATTAAGTCAACTGTATTTTTATATTCAGGAATTTCTTGAGCGCTGACTCAGCATTACACCGATAATTACCCCTGCCGCAGTAAAAAGCGGCTGTGTTTTGAGGATTACCACCGAGCCCTTTATTATTTATTAATTTGACATTATATGGAAATCCATTATCCTTATATCATAGGAATATGATTTATGAACGCTGATAAAAAAACATTACTTCTTGTTGAAGATGAAGCGTTAATTGTGCTCTCAAAAAAGATGGAACTTGAAAAATACGGCTATATTGTACTGGCTGTCAGTACAGGAGAGGCGGCCGTAGCCTTATCCAAAGAAAACGATCAAATCGAACTGATTCTTATGGATATAGACCTGGGTCCGGGAATTGACGGTACAGAAGCAGCTGAACAAATCTTAAACGACAGAAATATCCCCGTGGTTTTCATGTCAAGTCATACTGAGCCCGAAATTGTAGAAAAGACTGAAAGAATAACCTCTTACGGCTATGTAGTAAAGAGTTCAAGCATTACAGTCCTCGATGCGTCTATTAAAATGGCCTTTAAATTATTTAATGCAGATAAGAAAATAATTGAGGGAAGAGATCTCCTTCAGAAAACTGTTGATAGTGTGAATGACCCCATTTTATTAATTGATAAAGACTATAGAGTATTGATGTCTAACAAAGCTGTTAAAGAAAATTATGATTATGATAAAGAATTTTGTTATCAAATTTCCCACGGAAGCAATACTCCATGTAGCACTACTCCGGAGCACCCCTGTGTGCTCCGCGAAGTTTTTAAAACAAAGCAAGC
>DMKD01000268.1:0-3181 GCA_003454605.1 Spirochaeta sp.
GCTCTTGCCTCCCAGAACATGAAACTCGGCGCCGGAGAATTAATTGAAGGCGGAACAAATTATCTTATCCAGACCTCCGGTGAAATCACCTCGCTGAAAGAACTTGAGAACACAACCATCTCGGTTAAACCCTTAAGTCAGGGTTCATACTATGAGGTTCTGCTGCGTGATGTAGCTGATGTCTCATTCGGAGCCAAAGATCAGAACAGCATTGTACTGATTAATGGGCAGGAAGGTATCCAGCTCTCAATTAAGAAGACCGACGATGCCAACATGCTTGATGTTGTAGGAAAAGTAAAAGAGACGGTAACGGAAATAAAAACAGGCCTTCCGTCAGGCAACAGCCTTGCAGTAATCTCCGATACTTCAGTACAGGTCAACTCTGTTTTACAGCAGGTCATAAGCTCAGCCATTTTCGGAGTCATATTTGCAGTTCTGATACTCCTTCTTTTTCTGCGGCGAATCAAATCAACATTGATAGTTGCAATTTCTATCCCTGTAAGCCTACTGATCACCATAGGCGGAATGAGTTTAGCCGGAAAAACATTCAATATGATATCGCTTACCGGTTTGATTCTTGCACTTGGAATGATTGTAGACGGATCTATAGTTGTCATAGAAAATATATTTCGATACCGTCAGAAAGGCGCCCTTCAGCAGTCGTCAGCTGAGCTGGGAACCCAGGAGGTTATTGGAGCAATAACCGGTTCAATTCTGACCTCAATCTGTGTATTCCTCCCCCTGCTGATCTTCCAGAACGATCTTGGAATGATCGGAATAATGTTTGAGGACATGGCATTCACTGTAGTAATTGCGCTGCTCGCCTCCCTTGCTGTATCAATACTGCTTGTCCCCGTTCTCGCATCGAAGGTCTTTCCAATTTTCACCAGAGCCGAAAAACCAATCAAGATCAAGGCTTTAAAAGCGCTTGATGTTTCCATGGAGAAATCCATGGACGGCTTTACCAATGGATACAAAAAGGCAGTAGGCTGGAGCCTGAGACATAAAGCAGTAATTGCAATCCTGTCAATTGCCCTTCTCGGAGCTTCAGTTTTTCAGCTGCCAAGGCTTGGCCTGATTATGATTCCACCCTCAGGTGAAACGTCTATCGTTATTGAAATAGCTATGCCCGAAGGAACCTCACTTGCAACAACTGAAGAGGTTATGAAGCAGTGGCAGTATATAGCCCTTACTGAAATCCCGGGATCGGAGCGCATCAATATCATCGTTACATCAGGCTCCAGCGGCGGTATGGGCTCATCCGGAGGTTCACATACAGGAAGGCTTGAACTATCTCTGCCGTCACTCGCCCAAAGGACAATGAGCGATAATGAGATAAAAGACATACTCAGGACCCATTTTGATATGTTTCCCGATGCAGAAATTACCTTCGCTACGACTGACCAGGCCAGAATGATGACCGGAAGCAGTGACGTATCACTCAATTTCCAAGGGAATGATCTGGAGACCCTGGTTGCCGTAAGCGAAGAACTCATAGGACTTGTCAAGGCAGAGATTCCTGAGGTTCATGAGTTTACCAGCAGTCATTCTAATGCATTGCCGGAAATGGAACTTGTGCTCGATCGTGAAAAACTCTATGACCTGGGCTTAAACACACAGTCAATTGCCTATGAGCTTCGCTCTCAAATAGCCGGAATAACTTCAACCGCTGTGACCCTTGAAGGCGAGACATATGATGTAGTACTTCAGCTTCGCGAAGAAGACCGTGACTCCACCTTTGATATAAACAAAATTTTTGTTACCAGCAATACCGGTCAGAAGGTTCCGTTTTCAAGCTTCGGTACGGTAAAAATTACATCCGGTCCTGTATCAATCTACCGAATGGACAGGGTAAAAACGATCACCTTATCAGGAGATATTGCCGCAGGTGCTGTAGCTAGTTTTGTTCAGGCCGAGATCGAAACCCTCGCAGACGAAAAGCTGGTACTACCTGAAGGCGTTACAATAAGCACCGGAGGACAGATGGAGATGATCAGCGACACCATTGATGGCATGATTCTCGTTCTGATCTTCGCCGGACTGCTTGTATTTGCGGTAATGGTCAGTCAGTTTGAATCATTTAAATCTCCATTTATCATATTCGCGATGATACCGATGTTGGTGATTGGAGTAGTCGCAATCTACATGCTGGTAGGTGAGCCTTTGAGCATGCCTTCTCTGATTGGTATTGTTATGCTTCTGGGTATTGTTGTTAACAACGGTATCATCCTTGTCGATTCAATCAACCTGCATCGAAAACGCGGTTTCAGCGTATTCAATGCCTGCCGGGAAGCATCCGCAAACCGGCTGCGTCCGGTTCTCATGACTACTCTCACAACAATACTTGCAATGATTCCGATGGTTGCAATGGGCGGCGCAAGTACCGACATGGTTAAACCGATTGGCCTCACCGTTATCGGCGGTCTTGCATCAAATACGATAATCACTCTCTTCCTGGCACCTGTGCTATACTCAATGCTGCACCGGAAAGAAAGGAAAAAAGAGCAGCTTGCTCTCTCGGAGGCACAGAATGACTAAACTGGAAATAATTGCAAACCAGGCACTTGAAGCTCAATTGATGGAAATAATGCCGAAGAATGACGGAAGACCCTGTTACACTATGCTGAAACAGGTAGACGGTGCAGGTTTATCCGGCTTCTGTCTCGGCAATGAGGTCTGGCCTGAAGAAAATGTCATGTTCATTCTTTTCCTTGATGATGAAAGACTCGATATTATTAAAGAACAGCTGAACGGCATTCGCGGGAAGTTCCCGCTGCTCGGACTGGCAGCTTTCGAACATCCGGGAATAACGGAAGTATAAGCGGGACAAAATGCAGGCGAATGTATTGATAATTGAGGATGAACCTCAGATTGCAGAATTAATCTCTCTATACCTTAAAAAGGAAGGTATAACCGTAAAACACGCGCTGACCGGCGAAGATGGTTTAATTCAGCTTAAGCAGGATGACTGCGATCTGGTAATACTCGATATTAATCTGCCCGGGATGGACGGCTTTGAGGTTCTTCAGCAGATCAGACGTACGGCCGACCTGCCTGTAATCATCGTATCGGCACGGCAGGAGGATGAGGACATGATCATGGGCTTCGGCATAGGGGCCGATGATTATGTCTCAAAGCCTTTCAGCCCAAAAGTACTTGCAGCCAGAGTCAGAGCCAATCT
>DMKD01000268.1:3215-9836 GCA_003454605.1 Spirochaeta sp.
CCCTATCTTCTGGATATGGAGAATATCTGGCTGAAAAAACACGGGGAACGGCAGGAGCTTTCACCAAAAGAAATGTCGCTTCTGCTGACACTGGCTGAGTCACCGGAAAAGCCTCTCAGCCAGGAAACCCTGTATGAAAAGGTATGGAACAACAGCTATGGAGATCTGACTACAGTATCCGTACACATTCAGCGCCTGAGAAAAAAGCTGGAAAATAATCCGGCAAAACCGGCATTTATTAAAACTTCTTACGGATTCGGATACTATCTCAGTGTAAATGAGGATAAGTATGACGCTTAACAAACGAATAAAATTTCTTGCAGCGACCATCCTCTTTCTCCCGCTTACAGCGCTGCTTATGACAGCTGTGTCATTTTCGATCTCATGGACTATGGGATGGAAAGATTCAGAGGGACTCTCTGTTCCTCGGTTTCTGCATGCACCACTGTTAAGCGCCCTCCGCGGCGAAGAAGTTAGAGACTCAAAATTTGCCGGAATAGTTATGGTTGTTGATGATGAAGGACAAATTATCTATGCCCCCCAAAAAGCCCGGAAAGAAATTGACAACATGAACTGGACGAGCATGGAAGATGCCTACACTGCCCTGATGACAAACCTTCCTAATATTCCTATCAATATGATTGTTTATAATTATCAAGGCCGTTCCGGTGTAGTAATTTACCTTGAACACTTCTTCGCCGGTAGAAAATTGTTTAGAACAAGCGCATTAATAATTTTTTCAATGTATTTCGGGTTGATAGTCCTGCCGGTACTGCTGATGAGTATAATTGCAAGACCCATGCTGCGTTCTTTTCTTGCTCTGGAAACCGCTGCAGTTGAAATTGGACGCGGCAATCTTGATACGCCGATTCAGATGATTCCCGGTAGATTAGGCAGGAACAAGCACGGTTTAAATGAGCTTCAATCTCTAGTCAAAGCATTTGAACAGATGCGTGTTGAGCTGAAAGAAAATCATGAAAATCAGGGCAGAATCATGATGGCAATCTCACACGATCTAAAAACTCCGCTTACCCTGATAAAGGGTTATGTTGAAGCGCTTAAAGACGGAATGGCAAATAACCCTCAAGAGGTAGCTGAATACGCTGAAATCATTCATGACCGCTCAATGCTTCTTGAAGAACGTATAAATGATTTAATCTACTTTGCAAAATTAAGAACCTCAGACTGGCAGGCCAGATTTAATGAATTCTCACTCACAGAGATGATTGATGAGGCAGCTGAAATTTTTAGAAACGACTCACTGATACGGAAAAGGGAATTTATCTTTAACTCAACGCTTAATGCTGATCTGATGATCCGGGGAGACCGGAAGCTGCTGTTTCAGGTATTCGAAAACCTCTTCGATAACGCCTGCCGTTATACAACCAGAAACGACAAAATCGTGATCACGGCCGGGTTATCCGATAGTACAGCAAAAGTAACTTTTGAAGATTCGGGAAAAGGTATCGGCAAAGAACATCAGGCACAGATATTCGACAGTTTTTACCGCGCCGATTCAGGTAGAAATACACGTGGAATTGGTATTGGTCTAACCTCAGCTAAAACCATAATTGAAAACCACGGCGGCAGCATCTATTATGCAGACTCTGACCTCGGCGGTGCCGGCTTTGTAATCGAACTGCCAATTATCTAATTAGATAACTTCTTAGTTAGATAACTTCTCAGTTATAGACTTCCTTCACCCGTCCTACCTGACCGTCTTCAAGCCGAACCTTGATGCCGTGCGGGTGGGTCGGGCTTTTTGTTAACAAATCTGCTACAACACCCTCAGTCAACTTTCCAGTTCTCTGATCTTTCTTAAGTACTATGGCTACTTTCAGGCCGATTTTAATATTTACTCTTGTTTTTCCATCCATGATAGCTGATAATATCATTATTATGATGTGTATAACAGATGAAGCAACTGGTATTATTCAGGAAATGCAGAAAGAAATGACTCCCGACTTATATCTAACCCTTTTTTCCGGTGGTGTAGGCTGCGGTGCCCCGGTTATCAAACTTGAAATGAAACCAGCGCTTGAAGATGATATCATTGAGAACATATCCGGTTTCGAAATACGCATTCGGCCTGCTATAATGAAATTCCTGCCTGATGCCGAAATCCTGGTTGAAGACACTTTCTGGGGTAAAAAGCTGAAAGTTAAAACCGTATATGGATGCAGATAGAGTCAGGCACATATTCAGATTCGTAGTCACCCTGACGGCAATTTTCGGAACAACAGCACGTATAATATTGTCATTCACAATCGGTTTCGGTTTTCCGATATTTCTTTATTTTACAATTCAGAGCAATATCATGGTCTGCATTTTCCTCGTAATCAATCTTGTCAAAAGTACAAAAGAGTCAAGTATTTCATCACTGCTGCATGGAGGAATACTTCTCTATATATTAATCACAGGAATTATTTTCAACATTGTGCTTGCTCCGGGAATCAAAACATCTGGTTTCAATCTGGTCGTTGTAAGCATCAACCATACCGTTACACCAATTCTGTTTCTTACCGAATGGCTTTTTACCGAATCTCACGGCCGCCTTAAATGGCGACATCTGCGGATCTGGCTTATTTACCCTGCTCTCTACCTCTTCGCCTCAAGTGTTGAGGGCGCTGTTACAGACGTCTTTCGTTATCCATTTCTCGACTTTCTAAATCAGAAACCTGCCGCTTATTTCACAGGGCTGGCTATAATCATCGCTGCATTTATTGCGGTCAGCGCTGTAATTGTTTTAACTGATAAAAAACTTAAAGCAGCAGGCTCAGCCTGAATGTTGTGCCGTTTCCCGGCAGATATTCATATTTAGCTCCGAGCTGATCACAGAGGGTCTTTATGAGCTTCAGTCCCAGACCGTTATATTCATCACGACCCGGCAGAAATGTCGGAGCATTATTTTTCAACTCAATAATTGTCTCTTGGCCTTCGATTCTTAATACAATTTCTAACTTCGGGATCTCAACAAGGGGAAGACTGTACTTTACTGCATTCGTCAGTACTTCGTTGACAATAAGCCCCAGGGATGTAGCCTGTTCAATGCTGAGCTCAGTCAAGGGTACGTCAATCCGGTAATCCACCAGAAGCCTTCCTTCACCTATTCCGGAAAGAATATCTTCAACTAGCTGTGGGAGATATTCACTCAGAGATGGTGTGGCTATCTTATTACCCTTGTATAGCTGTTCATGAACTCTTGATATCGAATATATTCTGCGAATAAGTTTCTCGGCTTCTCCTATAAAGTTCTGATCAATGCTGCGGTTGATCTGAAGCTGTATCAGGCTTTTTACAATATTTAGATTGTTTTTTACCCGGTGGTGGACTTCATGAATCAGAATCTCCTTCTCATTCACCGACTGCCGCAGTTTCCTCTCGGCGGTTCGGCGGCGTTCGATCTCAACTTCAATCTCATAATAATAATCACTCAAATATCCCAGAATTGTTCCGATTGTTATCCCTGTAATCTCCGCAATAAGTTTGCTTTCCGGGGCATATTCCGGATGCCCGAGTAATCGAAACATCAGAAGATTCATCGGCAACGCCAGAATCCCCATTAAAATTCCGCCCTTGAACCCGCATGAAAATGAGACGGCAATCAATGGAATTATTATGAAATAGTTTGCCGATATTTTAAGTCGATTCCCGAAAAGCATAATAACCAACGAATATATTATCAAACTGATGCCGATCATCAACAGTTTATTGAAACTGCTTCTGCTTGTATGCAGATTACGCAGGAACCTGTCTAAGTGCAGGACGATAAATCGTTCGGATGAAAACCTTATTTTCTCTGTTTCATTCATATCATCAATCATAGTATTCAGCATTAAAAAAATCCAGCCTATGACAAAAATGGATCATGCATACACCTGTTCAGTCTGTGCATTTTTATTGAGAATTTATATTTCATGTGTTATGATGTCACACACTTCTATTCAGGAGCTTCTTTTGAAAGAACAGAGAATACTTATCGTTGAGGATGAGGGAATTGCAGCCCTAGAAATAAAAGAACTCCTAGAACAGGAAGGATATGAAGTCGGCGAACCGGTAGATACTGCGAATAAAGTCGTTGAAGCAGTCCTCGGCAGCAGAATCGATCTGATTCTGATGGATATAAATCTGAACGGTTTTATTGACGGGATTGATGCTGCGCAGAGAATCAAGATAATGAAAGACATCCCAATTATCTACCTGACAGCATATCCGAACAACATGATAGAACAACGGGCGTTAAAAACAAGGCCTGCTGCCTACCTGGAAAAGCCGGTACAAACCGACAAACTTTTGAAAATTATAGATGAAACCCTATCGTTTCAGACTTTGCATTAATCTGTCGTTAACACTATATATTATTTCTGAGATTTTTAAGATCAACCCGATATCTGTCCAGTACACCGACACGCAGATGGGCCTGAAACAGTGAGCATCCGTTTTGAATATTGTCGATGATTGCGGCAAGCTCCCGGTTTGAAAAAAATCTGGCAGCCTGCCTGAAAAAGAGCTCCTGCCGTTCAGGAGCCAGCGAATAAATCCATGTTTTCAGATCTGTCATTTTCCGAGAGTGCTGCCCAATTTATTCAGCAAGTTTGAAAATCTTGATAATGGCCGTTTTATCTAGTTTAACAAAATTTCCAAGAGCGGCGCTATCACCGGCCGTGGCTTTCTCTGCCATTTCATCAAAAGAATCATCGGTAATTCCAACCTCCGACAGCCGTATAGCCATTCCCATTCGTTTAAAATGCTGTTCAAGTCGATAGATTCCTTCAAGAGCAGTTTTCCAGGGATTAACATAATCACGTTCCACGAAAAACACCCTCTCGGCAAACTGCGCAAACAACTCAACATCATGCTTATACACATACTTCATCCAGGCTGGAATAATAATCGCAAGTCCCGCGCCGTGTGCAATATCAAACATACCTGAAAGCTCATGCTCTATATCATGAGAGCCCCAGTCTCCGACACGGCCCGTGTCGAGGAGATTATTATGTGCTATAGTACCAGTCCACATCACTTCAGCCCAGGTATCATAGTCTTCAGGATTATCGAGAAGCCTCGGCGCATGATGAATAATATTTCGCATACCGGCTTCAATCAGCCTGTCGGTGAGATCAACCTGCTTCACATTTGTAAAATAACGTTCATGCATGTGAGCAAAGATATCGGCGGTTCCGTTCGCGATCTGACTTACAGGAAGGGTAAATGCCAGCTCTGGATTACATATCGAAAAAACTGGATAAATAAAATCCGAACCGCAGGGACGCTTGAGACCGCCGTCCTCGTTAGTTATAACACTTCCATTGCTCGACTCTGAACCTGCTGCCGGGATGGTCAGGATTGTGGCGACCTTCAGCGAACCCTGCGGTTCAGCTTTACCCGTATAAAAATCCCATACATCGCCTTCATAGACTGCTCCGATACCAATTGCCTTTGCCGAGTCAATTACACTGCCGCCGCCGACGGCGAGTATCAGATCGATACTATGCTCACGGCAGAGGCTTACTCCCTCACGAACAAGAGATAGTCTCGGGTTGGGCTTAACTCCGGCGAGTTCAAAAACTTCGAGCCCTGCAGCCTTCAGTGAGGCTGTTACACGATCGTAGAGACCCGTTTTTTTTATACTGCCTCCGCCGTAGTGGAGAAGCACTTTCTTTGCACCATACTCTGCGGCGAGCACGCCTGTTCGTTTTTCGGAATCTTTTCCGAATATTATCTGTGTGGGGTTCTTAAAATCAAAATTATTCATGATAACAGTATAACACATTCACACTTGCCGTTTGAAGATTTTATTATTAACTTGAAAAAACAGAACACAAACTGGAGGACTCTCAATGAGCGCTTTACCTGATAAATTTGATGAATTGATAGAAACAAATGCATTACCGGTACTTGTAGATTTCTATGCTGACTGGTGCGGTCCCTGCAAGATGGTCAGTCCGACAATTGCCCAGCTGGCTAAAGAATATAAAGGGAAATTGACAACGGTTAAGATAAACACCGAAAAGAAACCGGCTATTGCTGCTCAGTATTCAATACAATCCATCCCTACTATAATGATTTTTCATAAAGGAAAACAGCTTATGCGGCTACAGGGAGCCTATCCCTACGCATCACTAAAGGCTGAGATTGAGAAGGTAATATAGACCGGCTGCTTATCCGTAAATCCTGTTTATCTCTTCCCGCGCTATCTCTACCCAACGAGTTGCGTTACGGGGATTTTTTCCCAGTGTATGGTTATCCTTCATAAAGATCTCCAATACTCCACCCTTCGTTGCCTCGAGTGTTTCACGAATCTCAGCCCGTGCATTATCTTCTTCTATTACCGGCATTGCCCAAAATGACGGGTTCGGTTTAACAGAAATGATGTAATCCCTTCCCAGCTGCTCCCTCATTATGCGCTTATCAGCCCAGGGGGAAGAGGAAACCCGGCGCAGTCTGGGAATTTTCTTCACATGCTCCCAACGCGGATCAATAAGCTCACAGCAGCCGTAGTAGTTGAGTCCACAGCGCTCAAGGATCGGCAGCTGATACGGCAGGATGAACTCGGCAAACATATCAGGACTCACACCTTCTGTTTCCTGGCTCTCACAAAACCCCCACATATCCATAGTT
>DMKD01000267.1 GCA_003454605.1 Spirochaeta sp.
CACGTCTGATTACCATGTGCTCATCACGCTCATAGAGGAAGAACGACAGACCGCCGGCGCCCTTTGAACCGTCTTCTGAACGGGCAAGAACTAGACCGATCTTACCGTTTCCGTTGGTGATGAAGCGCTTAACACCATTGAGGTACCACTTACCGTCATCAGCCTGATGGGCGCGTAATGAAACAGCCTGAAGGTCGGAGCCCGCATCGGGTTCGGTGAGAATCATTGATGATGTCTCTTCACCCTTTGCAAGAATCGGAATGATTCTTTCTTTCTGCTCGTCAGAACCAAACTTGTTGATGGTTTCGCTGATGTCCTGCTGCAGGCCGAAGTTCAGGAATGAACCGTCTGCACGGCTCATGATTTCACCGGCAATGGACATGAGGGTTACGGGGCAGTTAAGACCGCCGTATTTTCTGGGGTTAGCCAGACCCATGAGGTCTGCTTTTGCCAGCATGTCGAGGGCCATCTGGGTTCCCTCAGCATAAATAACCTCACCGTCAACCAGTTTTACACCTTCTTCATCTACATCTGCAGCTACAGGAGCCATATATTCTCCTGCAATCTCACCAATCAGAGCGAGTATCTTTTCATATGAATCCATACAGTCTTCAACGTCTTTCGGTGCATGAGGGAAGATGTCTTTCTCGGCAAAATTATCCTCTTTAAGTGTGATAATCTGATCGAGATCTATGTGTTTGAGATGAAACAGTATATCTTCGTTATCTGTTAAAAAGTTTTCCATTTATATCTCCTTATGCCGAAGCTAGGCTTTGGCCTTGAATGCCTTGATGAACTGAGGAATTACTTCGTTCAGGTCACCGACAATACCATAGTGAGCGATACCGAAAATTGGAGCATCGGGATCAGTATTGATTGCGATAATCTTTGATGATTCGGCCATACCGGCACGGTGCTGTATTGAACCGGAAATACCGCATGCAATGTAGAGTCTCGGACGTACAGTTGTTCCTGTCTGTCCTACCTGATGGGGCTGGCTTACAAGACCCGCATCAACGGCAGCACGGGAAGCGCCAACCTCGGCACCAAGAACGTGTGCAAGCTCTTCAATGAGCTTGAAATTTTCCTTAGTCTCAACACCAATACCGCCGGAAACAATGATCTGTGCACCCTTAAGGTTTACAGATTTCTCTTCCCTCACCCGCTTGATGATCTCTGTCATGAAATCAGAAGTTTCCAGTTTTACACTAACAGGGGTAATTTTACCCTTGTAGTCTGCAACCGGTTCAGACATCTTCATGACGCCCTCGCGAACGGTTGCCATCTGCGGAGTCTTCTCGGGTGAGACGATAGTTGCTATGATGTTTCCTCCGAAAGCCGGACGAATCTGGTAGAGGATGTTTGTGAACTCTTTATCACGAATCTTGTGATCGCCAATCTGGAGGTCTGTACAGTCCGCTGTGAGTCCGACCTTCAGGTTGGATGCAATTCGGGGACCAAGGTCTCGGCCTGTAGTTGTTGCTCCGTAGAGAACAATCTGCGGCTTTTCAGTTTCAATTATCTGTTTTACTACCTTGGTATATGGAATCGGGGTGTAGTGGGCAAGTCCCTTGTCTTCAACGAGAAAAACCTCATCCACGCCGTATGTGATTACTTTTTTAGCCTCTGCATCCATCTTGTCGCCTGCAAGGATGGCCGAAACTTTAACGCCTAACTGATCGGCAAGTTCACGTGCCTTGCATACGAGTTCAAGGCTTACATCGGCAACAATGCCGTCATCCTGCTGGACAAAGACCATTACTGTATTCTTATTGCTCAATTGTCTCTCCTTAACCTAATGTGTGGTCAGCGATTAGATCGTGGACCATCTCGGCGATTCCGCCGGCAGTGTTTTCCACCATTTTGATGTCGCCTGCGGTGAGGACAACCGACTGGATTTTTTTAACCTTTGTCGGAGAGCCCGAAAGACCGCAGTTTGCTACATCAGCATTGATTGCCTCGATGTCCCAGAGAGCCAGGTTTGTGTTAACGCCCGTGTCGCCATCCATATAGCTTTCATCGAAGTCTTCAGAGCTTACGTCGGTTGATGCGTTTTTATAGGCAAGCATCCTGATTGCTGAAGGCGGCCGGGGGATATAGCCTTCATCTGTGAATGTAAGAAGAACAGGGAAGCCTGAGCGTACTTCTTCGAAGCCGCCTTCGATAGAACGTGTTGCCTCAACGGTCTTTTTACCTTCATCAATGCCGTTAATTTCGGAAACACAGGTTATCTGATTAATTCCGAGCTTTTCAGCTGTCTGGGGACCAACCTGAGCTGTATCACCATCGATAGCCTGGCGGCCGCAGAACACCATGTCTACATTTCCGATTTTCTCAATGGCACATTTAAGCGCGTATGACGTTGCAAGAGTATCGGCTGCCGCAAACCTGCGGTCGGAAATAAGTGCAACAAAGTCAGCTCCACGGTAGAGTGATTCCTTAAGAACCTGAACTGCCGGGGGCGGGCCCATTGTTAGTACGTTTACCTTTGCATCCGGATACTGATCCTTAACTGTGAGTGCTGCTTCAAGTGCGTGCAGATCTTCCGGATTGAAAATTGCGGGAAGGGCCTGTCTGTTAACAGTTCCATCCTCTTTCATCGCTTCACCGGTAATATTTGCTGTATCCGGCACCTGCTTAACAAGAACGACGAGATTTAAACCCATCCTTTCCTCCTGGTTTTATAGTTTTGCCATGGATGGCAAGTTACAGAAGTGAAGTTTGCCTATGCAAACTTCAGAATAATCAAATTACATGGATGTAATTTGATTATTCCTCCTGATATTCGAATTGGTACCTGTGCTTAATCCAACACAGGCTGATATTTCAAAAAAATATTTAACATAATAAGTGGAAACTGTCGGAAATTCAAGACTAAAATCGGTCGTTGGCCGATAAATGTTATTGTTGTTGGAGCCTCATCCTTAAACTATAATAAGCAATGCTTAGTTCGATTCAGGGAAAGAGTACTTTTTACATCATTATAGTTGTCATGCTTTTTCTTGCTGCACTTTTGCTGGTTAATTACCTTCTGCTGCGGGACTTTTCTATAGAACAGGCTGAAAGGACTTCTTCCCTCATATTAAACAGTGCCGATTCTCAACTTGAAATTAGTTTTAATGAGATTGAGGCTCTTACAAGCTCCCTGTCATCTCTCAGGGCTGTACGTGAGGTTGATATTGATGATATGTCGGAATTATTCATAAATAATGTCCTCGTTAGAAATGACAATGTTAGAGCGCTATATCTTGGAACCGAAGATGGCGGGATGTTTGAATGGGGAGTGGGGGAGGGTTTTACCGATTTTACTCCGGTTTTTCCCGAAGGCTATGATCCAAGGGTTCGACCATGGTATCAGTTAGCGGTAGAAGAAAATACCTATGGCTTAACATCACCCTATATTTTTGCCAGTATAGACGCACTGGGAATAACAGCCGTTCGGCCGGTTAGAAATAGCGGCGAGCTGGTTGGAGTGATTGGACTTGATCTCATTCTTCATGGTTTGGGAAACCTGGTAAGCTCTCTGAATGTTCCAATGGGTGGTAAGGTTATTCTTTTAAACCAGGATAAGCAGATGCTGGTGAATCAATTTTCTCCAACTACAGATCCAGTTACCGAACTGGATATCTTCCCATATTCTGAAATAATCAATGTTGATGAACCCTTTATAAAAACCGAGGTCTACGGTGACTTTTATATGATTAGCTCTGTTAAAAATGCTGCAACAGGCTGGACAATGCTGCTTTTTCTTCCTTACAGAGAAATAATGGATTTTTCTCAAAACACAATCCAGATTATCATCGTATTTGACCTCCTCCTTATGTTTTTACTGGGGTCATTGATAGCTTTTATTACAAGATCTCTTGTTACAAATCCGCTTGATAAAATAATCTCGATTTTCAGGCTGTTTGAAAGCGGTAAAAAAAGTGCTCGAATTCCGGAGCTTCCTGGCCAGGAATTTAATTTGATAGCCAGATTATTTAACAACTTATCCGATTTAAGTGCTGAATCATCCCAGAGAATGGAAGAAAAGGTCGAACAGAGAACCAGAGCAGTTATCAGACTGCAGAAGGAGAATGTGAGGCTGAGGATAATAGAAGAAAAAGAACGCATTTACGGAAATCTGCATGATTCGTTGGGAGCACGCCTGACAAGTATAAATATCAGCAACCATGTTGCTAAGAGCGCAGTTGAGCGAGATGAAAAACCTGTGCTTAAAGAGATGCTGGAACGAATTGAGAAGAATACCGGGCAGGGAATTCTTGAACTGAAAGAGATTCTTGCTGCGGATAAGACTTTATTTATTCCTGGTCGTGAGTTTACAGTATTTCTTGATGTTATAATCCGGGAAAGACTTGCTTTAAAAGATATAAGTCTCGAAATTGAAGGGGAAGCATCGGACGTTTCAATGCTTGAACCGGAATTTACTGCTGGATTGGAGAAGATTATGCTTGAGCTTGTGTCTAATACCATGAAATATTCAGGAGCAAAGAAGGTAACAAAAGTTTTAAAGTCGCTAACATGAAAAATATGGACTAATTCATGGAGGAGCCTTTTTTCTTCATATCTCAATTCTTTTTGATTTTACAACAAGTTCATAATTATAAAATTAATAAAAAAGTAACCTTATGATAATATTATCCTAACAATTCAAAAAGATAATATACTCAAAATATTTAGAATTTGGAGGAATCATGAAAAAAACAAACAAATCTACAAAAAGCATCCTGTTCGTTTTGATGCTTACCCTTCTTGCTCCGGCTCTTGTGATTGCAGCAGGAACTAAAGAAGCATCGGGTGTTGAAGGCACAGAAACAGCGATGCCGGAAGGAAAAACAAAATCGGCAAAGTACATTTTCCTTTTTATTGGAGACGGGATGGGGCTCCCTCAGCTAAATGCTGCGGAAGCGTATCTGAAGGCACAGAGAAGCAGCGATGCCGGAATTGAAAAAATGAATTTCAGTGATTTTCCGGCGCAGGGGCTTACAACTACCTATTCATCGAATGCATTCATCACTGATTCTGCTGCTGCAGCAACCGCAATAGCCTGCGGTTATAAAACAGCCTCTGGAATAATTTCTATGGATGAGAGTAAAGAAAAAAAATATCCTACTATTGCGGAAATGGCAAAAAAAGCAGGTATGAAAGTGGGAATTCTTTCCAGTGTAAACCTTGACCATGCTACTCCTGCATGTTTCTATGCTCATGAGCCTACCAGAAATAACTACTACAATATCAACATTCAGCTCGCTGAAAGCAGCTTCGATTATTACGGAGGAGGTATGGTTCGTACCAGTAAAACTCCTGAGGGAGAGAAAACCGCTCATGATGTAATGAAGGAACGGGGATGGCAGATCGCTTCAACGCGAGAAGAATTGAATTCTCTCGTACCGGGAAAACAGGCCTATGCCTATAATCACGGTTTTGCTTTTAACGCTCTGGATTACACCATTGATCAGGAATCTGATGATATCTCTCTTGCTGAGTTCACTGCAAAGGGAATAGAACTTCTCGATAATCCGAACGGCTTTTTTATGATGATTGAAGGTGGTAAGATTGACTGGGCATGTCACGCCAATGATGCTGTATCTTCCATTTTTGATACTTTTGCTTTTGCCGATGCTGTTCAGGAAGCAATTGATTTTTACACTGATCATCCTGATGAAACCCTTATCATAGTTACAGGTGACCATGAATGCGGCGGTTTGACCCTTGGTTTTGCAGGAACAAAATATTCTTCCGCTTTTGATAAGCTCGCAGAACAGAAATACTCCTTTGAATACTTCAATAACTATGTGCTTGCTTCTTTCAAGAAGGAAAATCCCAATGGAACATTCAGTCAGATTCGGAGCACAATCGAAGAAGGTTTCGGTCTGAGAGATCTAAGCGACTATGAACTTTCCCGGCTTCAGTCTTCTTTTAAAGAATCCATGCTTGCCAAAAAAGATAGATCTAAAAATGATCAGACCTATCTGATCTACGGAGGTTACGAACCTCTTACAGTTACCATAACACATCTTTTAAACCAGAGAGCGGGTCTTGCCTGGACATCATATTCTCACACAGGAATACCTGTTCCCACTTTTGCATTGGGAGTTGGAGCGGAACAGTTTAACGGCTATTTTGACAATACAGATATTTTTAAATACATGAAAGCTGTGATGCCTCTTTCGGCAGCAGTAGCGATGTCAAAATAATTTAATAATTTTTATTTAAAAAAGGATTTATTCGGGAGCAGAAGCTTTTGCTTTATGCTCCCGTAATTCTTTAACTGGAGAGAGAATGGTTTTGTTTCGGGAATCAATAAATAAAAAGGATATTACATTTGCTCTGGTTTTATTGGTAATTACCCTGGTTATCTCTTTTATACCCACCGGTTCTTGCAAGGTTGATTCATATAGAGAGAAGATTGCAAAGGCCCGAATTCTTGAAACAGACAACAGCGAAACCCAGCAGTTCGGTATTGTGAAAACGGGAGATCAGGGACTCCGGGTACAAATCCTCAATGGGAAATTCAAAGGGCAGGAGTTCGAAACAGTCAACACTCTAATCGGTAAGCTTGAACTGGATAAAATGTTTATGCCCGGTGATACAGCTTTAGTCGGGCTGGATCTGACTGATGAAGGTACAAAGGTTGTTTTCGTTAATGTCATCGATCATTACCGTATCCATATTGAAATATTCCTTTTTGCTCTTTTTGCACTGATGCTTGTCTTTTTTGCCGGCTGGACCGGAATGAAAGCCCTTCTTTCATTTCTGTTTTCTATTGTATTAATCTGGAAGCTGCTCCTTCCCGGTATGCTTCAGGGGCTTGAACCCATGTGGCTTACCTTCGGTGTGGTTTGCCTGCTCACCGGAGGAATTATTTTTCTTATAGGAGGGCTTTCCAAAAAAGGAATCGTTGCTTTTCTCGGCAGTATTTCCGGCGTGGGCATTACCTGTATTCTTTCAATCCTTTTCGGAAAAGCCTTCAATGTTCACGGCGCTGTAAAACCTTTTTCAGAGACCCTTCTTTACTCCGGTTTTGGCAATCTGGATCTAACAAAAATATTTCTCTCCGGCATTTTCCTTGCATCTTCAGGCGCTGTTATGGATATTTCCATGGACATAGCTGCATCTCAGCAGGAAGTTATCAATAATTATCCGGAAATACATCCGAAAAAACTGATTCTTTCGGGGTTTGCGGTGGGAAGAGCTGTTGTTGGTACAATGACAACAACTCTCCTCCTTGCCTATTCCGGGGGGTATACTTCAATGCTTATGGTTTTTATGGCTCAGGGAACACCGGTTGTTAACATCCTTAATATATCGTATGTCTCAGCGGAAATACTCTATACATTAATCGGGAGTTTCGGTCTTGTTATGGTAGCGCCCTTTACAGCAATTATCGGGGGAATATTCCTTCCAAGTCATCAGAAGCAAAAAAACTCTTCTTTGTCCAAACAAGTTCAGGCGCGTCTGTCTGTTTTCGGGGAAAAGATGGAAGATTAAATACAATCATAAAAAAGAATATTACATACTTCTTAAAAAATCATATTGACCGTTTAATAAACTGCTGGCGCAAGTACTTTATTCCCAAACGAAACGAGAGAAGCGAGCCATTTTGATGGGTTTATTTCCGAGTGAGTGCAGGGAAAGCAAGGTAAAATACCCCGCCCCTTGGGGCGGAATGAGGCTACAAAGTGGCCACGGGTCCAAGGCTTGCCCTGGGGTATGATGCCTTTCATTTATGCCGGTTTTATTGAATCATGTGGACGAGGCACATCGAAAATCGTTGAAAAATGCTTAGAGCAGGGGCTGCCGGAACCGGATTTCAAAGCAGAAAATAATGTAATGACCGTGACTTTTTATAAAGATAAATGGAATGAGAAAAATTTGAAGAGACTTGGATTAAATGAGAGGCAGATTAAGGCTATTAAACATATCAAAAAAAATGAGAATATAAACTTATCGTAACTATTCAGCACAATCCTGTTGATTGGCCGAACTGTTAACATCTGTCGTCATAAAATCAGGGTATTTCCCAAGGAAGAGCAAAGTCAAAGCTTCATTTGCTGAGAGTCCTTTTTTACTGCAGGTAGAAATATTGGGCTATACTGACTTCCGTAGACACGGTTACTTGGATTAGAATGGGAAATGATGAAAAAACAGAGGACCTACAGCAAAGAGCTGAAACAGGAAGCAGTGAAGATGGTGTTGGAGCA
The DNA here is from genome assembly GCA_003454605.1 of Spirochaeta sp. Lineage (GTDB taxonomy): Bacteria > Spirochaetota > Spirochaetia > UBA9216 > UBA9216 > Thalassospirochaeta. The sequence continues at coordinate 8,205 of DMKD01000267.1, forward strand.
GGGGCTCACCCATAAGGAAGTTGGGCGGAGGTTGTCGATTCCTTCGGGAACAATAGGTGGCTGGATGACGGCAGCTAAAGCAGGAAGGATCCCTGCAAACCCGGGAGATCTATCGGTTGCCGAACTGACAGCCCAGAATGCCAAGCTTCGGAAGCAGCTCGCCGAAGCCCGGATGGAGAAAGAAATCCTAAAAAAAGCAGCCGCGTACTTTGCCAAAGAATCGCTGCCCGGTACGCATGTGCTGTCTCAGCTTAAGA
>DMKD01000236.1:0-6930 GCA_003454605.1 Spirochaeta sp.
CCCTTAAAAAAATCGTCGTCGAGGTTAATATCAAACTCTTCCAAAGCTTCAAGGGCATCTGAGAAATCGATAGGGAGCCAGTCTGTTTCGAAGCTGAGATCACCGTCAAAATCTGCATATACAGAGAGCACAACGCCTCCGTACATCTGTGATATGCCGAGCTGCATTTTAGCTGTATTGTCATAGTAAACAAAAGATGACTGAAGATTAACAGCACCTCCTCCCATTTCTGTCGCAAGGCCGCTGGAGAAGTCAAAATCTGAGTCGGCTAACGCTGAAGATCCGTTAAAAATACCAACTGCCCGACCATCATCGGCATTAGCTGTAATCATGACGTTATCACCGTATCCGGCATCTACATCTGTCAGTACAAATCCAGCTGGAGCATTATTCTCAGACATAGATGAGATGGTCCCGTGGTAGATTTTCAGTCCGTTTGAAGCTACCGTAAAAACCTTGCCGTTTGCGAAGGCTGCGCCTCTGACGGGTTCACTAACCAGAGTATCAAAAAGTTCTGTCTTGATGTCTCCGGCCTGAAGTGTTTTACCGGTGGATGTTCCGCCCGTAACATTGATGAGTCCATTGACTGATTTACTGATTGTAAACTTCTCTTCGACTTTTTCGCCCAATGATAGGTAAATTCTATAGCTTGGGCCTACAGGAATATGGGTGATTGTGATTGTGTTATCATCACCAAGGGTTTGCTCAGCCTGGTCCTCGGGGAGAGGGTAGAAGTTGCTTGTTCCTTCATAGACTAACCATATTTTGACATGATTGATAGTAGCTCCGTCAACGGTAGCTCTTGATACTGCCGCTGAGAGATCTATGCTTACATCATCAGTATCAGCTGTCATCCCTCCGCATGAGGAAAATAATATTATGACTGCTGATGCAAGCAGTAAAAATGTTAATTTAATTTTATTCATCATTTATCCTCCTATTCTACCGTGATGGTTATATCACCGTATAATTTAAACTTCTGCGAACCGTTCGTGCCGCCGCCAAAGCCTGCTGTTAAAGAAGCTCCGCTCTGTGAAGAGCTATCCTGCTTTTTCCCCACATCGCCTTCAGTTCCGGAACCATGGTATCTTTCATTTAATGGATTGCCGGGTGTCCCGTTTCCATCTAACTTACTGCGTTCACCTTCTGCAACGAGAACTTCCCGGGCGATTGAGGCGCCAAAGAGTGCTACAACTCCTCGGTCTACGGTGACTGAAGAGCCGTCATAGCTGAAAGAGGTTCCTCTGACAGCAGCAGTCGATGACGGACTTCTGAGTTTGAAATCATGGCTTAAGCCAGTGTCTCTTTTTACCTCAGCCTTGACTTTTCCTACCCGTAGAAAGAGACCGGTTGTCTGAGCGCCCTGAGCCTCTATTAATTCTTCGAGTTTCATCCGGGTCAGTGCTTCGACCGTAATAGTTGATGCGCCTGCATCTATAACTGCCGACGAACCGAAACCGGTTGAAATACTGGCGCCGCTGGGCAGTAAATCACCGACTGCTGCGCTCTGCCATCGGCCGCCCGGTGTCTGAATCTCAACCCGGCCTTTTGCTTCTTTTAAAACTGCATTATCCGCAAAAAGAGGAATCGCAATTATCAGAATTGTCATAATTATTATCAATTTTTTCATATAGAAAGTACCCCCTGATTAAAAGCTCAGCGAAACATTCAGCTTCGCCATGAATGTAGGATTAGATATATCTGATCCTGTTTCGAATGCGTCCGAATAAGGCAGAAACAATCCTGTTTGAAATATTACTCCTAAATCGGAAAATGGACGCCAATTCACACTTAAGTCTATCTCAGAACCCAGATAATTTCCGTCTTCTAAAGTAAAATTCGAATTTATACCCGACACTGCCAACGGTCCCTCGGTTAATCTCCAGAACGGCATTATCACGGCAGCTACCTGCATATCGTTTAGAAACGGTAAAGGCAGCCATTCCAGCGGTTTAAGCGAGTAACTCGCGCTTGCGCTGAAGATATTGGTTAGTCCCGGTGAGAATATCATTCCGCCGCCGCCGGCTGTAACAGGAGTGAACTGAGTGTAATATCCCTCTCTGTTGCCTTCATAGATTCCCTCTGCGTCGGCATCACCGGTTCCGAAGTTAGCTCCTGCGCTGATCCGTGAGTTAAACAGCCACGGCATGAAGTAATCAAGGCTGAAACCGGCCATATGTGATGTAATAACATCGTACTGGTAGGAAAAACCGGTTGAGCTGTTTCCGTCGGCTGCATAGCTGAGAGCACGTCCGGTTCCGAAATAGTAATAAACATTGTGGTATAGTGAGCCTATTGAAGGTCCTGATACTCCGGTGCCGATGTACATGGTATCTACCGCACCGCCGCGATCAGCATAATAGTCGATTTCTCCCTCCTGTATGAGGGGGTATGCTGTAGTTTCATCGGAATAGTCTTTAACTACCTCGAAGAAGGGTCTGAGATCCTCCTGAGCTACCATAGACAGGGTAATATTCTGCTTCGCTACTACCTGCGGCAGGGTAAGGGTAATTATTTCAACTGCTCTGGGGCTGTCGAAGACTGATTTGCCTGCTGCTGCGGGATCAAAAAGAAGCTCCATGAGGCTGGTTCCGTTATTTGCCTGTGCCGCGTCCGTTCTGGACAGAATTGTAGAGGAAGCCGAATTGAGTATGCTTCCTGATTTTGTGAACATCAGGGCCGTGGTCCCTGCCGTAAAGGTAAATTCAACCGCCGGATAATTGAAGTTCATAATCATTCCATCGAGTTTTTGGGAAAAAATCTTTGAAGTAAAGTCAGAGGTTGAAAACCGCCCGAAACTTGTTGCGAGAACGGATGGTCCGTAATCAAGATTATCCCACAGCCCGTCGAGTTTCAGGTAATCGGGATTAAAGTAAAAGTCGAAACCTTCATCTGTGACAGCAGCCGTTAGATCAAGTTTCATCTCAAATGAATAATGGTCTCCCTTTCCGGTTTCAAGCCATAATCCGGCTTCCAGTTCAGTAGAAGCTCCTGCTATATCAAGTGTCGAAAGGTCAGTTCCCGAAGTGACTGTGCCCCCTATATCAAAAGCTGTAAGGCTGCCCCCTGCTGCGGCGACTAACAAAACGGACAGTAAAATTATTAATAAACGTTTCATCACTTGTCCTCCTTCCATGAGATGGCCTGCGACAGGAGCTTGACGACATCCTCACCGCTGATCTCATTATTAGGATGAGCTTCACCCCTGAAAATTTCCAGATAAGCGAGCTCTCTGACCGCATATCTTGGTGTAGGAAACAGTTTGTACATCAGTCCCCCTCTGATTTTCAAGGCCTTCATTGTGAGCAGGGATACTTCACCGAGAGTGATAGTATCATCAGCGCTGGTTTTAGACCTGATCCATTTTTTTTCAGATGCAGCTTCCATCGCCTCTGAAATCGATGCTGATTCATCTACAATACCGCCGCCGACGGTTATCATATATACAGATTCTCCGAAATTTGCCGATTCCTGGCCCAGAAGATCATCGATTATTTCCATGGACTGGGCAGAAAGGCCGGCCGCTGCAAAGATAATTAATGCAGCAGTTAGAACTATAAAAACTTTATTTTTTTGCATACCTTTTCTCCATTATATGGATTATACTACAATAAAAGTATAGTACTTACAGGCCTTGCTTTCAAATCTTTTTTAAATAAAGGTTAGCTAATTATGGAACCTAAGATTAACATTAAAATTCTTGCTGCTATTCTTATTGTTGTAATTTTTTCAGTCTTTACTTACTTCGGTATTCTGACAAATCTAGAGCACAGACTGTATGATGTACTTCTCCACCTGAAGTCCGATGTTCCGGAAGATCAGAGACTTTTGCTCATAGATGTCGACGATACATCAATCGAAAAGATAGGTGTATGGCCCTGGAGCAGAGATATTGTTGCTGATGGTCTTATTACTATGAGTGAGCTGGGGGCTGATTATACTGTTTTTGATATTGAGTATGTCCAGAGCAGTCCAACAGCGGTTGATCCGGAGTTTCTGAAGACTGAACTTCCCGGCGTTTTTGCAGATGAATTCGATATAATTAATCAGAATATTCTTGATCTTTTCGGTGCTATAGCCAGCGGTGCACTTCCGGTTGAGGTGGCTGAAGACTATATCTATGATCTCACTATGCTTAATGATCAGACAAAGGATATTCTGATAGCCAAGGTGGCGGAAGTAACACGGGATAACGATGAATACTTCAAAAATACGATATATTTCTTCGATAATGCCTTTTTTACCGTGAATATGGTTGATGATTATGAGGTAGAGCTCTCAGAAGAGCTTGAGAAATGGATTTTTGATAATATTGCATATAAGAATATAACCGTAGACACTGATCTTTATCCGCGGGCGGAAAGTATAGACCCGACATTGGCGAAATTGCTGCAGGCAAGCCGCGGAGCCGGATTCCCGAACATCATTATTGATGATGACGGAGTAAGACGGCGTATAGATTTTTTCACCGAGTACAAGGGTGAATATTTTGCCCAGCTGGCCATCGCTCCCTTCCTTGAATGGATCGGCAGCCCGGAATTGACATTAACCGATAGCGAACTCCTGATTAAGGGCGCAGAGATTCCCGGAGAAGACAAACCGCGTGATATAAGCATTCCGCGTGCTGAAGACGGTACATTCCTGCTTAACTGGCCGGCTAAAAGCTATTGGGATAGTTTCAGACATCTTTCATATTACTACATGGTACTGCATGAATGGCAGGAGGCGGCTCTGATTGAAAATCTCGGTCTTCTCGAAGCTGATCAGTTCTTTAGCTATTACGAGGGTGATCAGGATATCTTTGCCGGATGGGATTATGCCGAATCTATTAAGAATGAAATTCTTGCCGGCGGCGACAGGGGATATCTGCAGGACTATCGTGATGCGCGGGAGTATTTCTTCGCTGAAGTCGGCAGCTTCATAGACGGGCAGGCTGAATCGGTTATTCGCGGACAGATTCAGGATATTCTGGCAGATGAGAGTCTGTCGGAGGATGATTTTGCGTATTACAGCGATACAGATAAATATGTCGAGACCTCTTTTGCAGAGATCAGGCTGATGTATGCTGATTATATAAAAACCCGAGAGATAATCAGAGAAGCTGTAGACGGCTCGTTCTGTATTATCGGTTCTTCGGCAACATCAACATTTGATAGAGGAGTTAACCCGTTTTCAAAAGAGTATGCCAATGTCGGAACACACGCCGCGGTTGTTAATATGATAATCCAGGACAGCTTCCTTGATGATTCACCCGAATGGTTATCGATAGTCATTGCGTTCGTAATAACCCTTCTGCTTTATCTTATTATTCATAATATGGATGCTCTGCCGTCAATAATCTGGGGAATCGGAATTGTTATTGTTCTTGCAGCTCTTGAGGTTGGGGTCTTTTTGGCCACTGGTATTTACGTCCAGCTTCTGACGCCTGTTCTGTCGGTTTCGGTTACCTTCCTCTTCATGAGTCTGATGAAATTCCTGGAAACTGCACGTGAGCGGTCTTATATCCGAAATGCCTTCGGACATTATCTTTCGGATGCTGTAATTGAAAACCTTATAGATGATCCGGATAAACTGACCCTCGGCGGTGAGAAAAAGCATATGACTGCAATCTTTACCGATGTAAAGGGGTTTTCAAGTATCTCAGAGAAACTCGATCCTGCAGATCTTGTAAAGATCCTGAATATGTATCTTACCGAAATGAGTAATCTGGTTATGGATCAGGGCGGCACTATTGATAAATATGAAGGTGACGCAATAATTGCTTTTTTTGGCGCACCCGTAGAATTCGATGACCATGCAAAGCGGACCTGTCGTGCAGCTGTCCGCATGAAGAAGCTTGAGAATATTATGAATCAGCACTTTATGGAGGATGAGCTTGTTCCAAATCCGCTTTTAACGCGCATAGGCATCAACACCGGTGATATGGTTGTTGGAAATATGGGTACAGCCCGCAAGATGGATTACACAATTATGGGTAATGCAGTTAATCTTGCTGCGCGTCTTGAAGGTGTTAATAAACAGTATAACTGCTGGAAATTGATTAGTTCAATGACGGCCGATGAACTCGGAGATGAATTCGTTCTACGTAAACTCGACCGGGTGAGGGTTGTCGGTATTAGCGAGGCGGTCAGGCTGTTTGAACTTGTTGATGAAAGTGAGCTGGCAAATGAGCAGACTCTTGAAATCGTCGATATATTTCATAAAGCAATCGATCTTTTTGAGGCAAAAAACTGGCTGGAGGCCGGAGATCTGTTTCAGAAGATACTGAGTATTGATCCTGAGGACGGACCTGCCGGTGTTTATATACGGCGATGTGAAGAGTATAAGAAGAAATCTCCCCCGGCTAACTGGGACGGCGTGTTTAATTTAACCACGAAGTAGCCGGAGTTGCTCTGCAACTCGGTCGCCCGCCAGGACGGCGCAGAGTGCAGAAATAGTGCTGCAGTGTAGCACATAGTTGCTCATTATTCTTGTTTTTTTCTTCCCGAAATGTTAACATGCTCTACCCGGAGGATCTGTGCTCGAACCATCGCTGATTAATGAAACAACCGAGATGTTTTCTAATAACTTCACTGCTGATGAACTCGATAAAATCGGTGGAATGATTTTTTCTAATTATAGCTGTCACCAGATATCAGGAGAACACAATCATCTGACTTTTTCATCATCTAGAGCATCCAATGTACTTGTATCTCACACAAATAAACGACGGAAAACCTTCGATTTGATTAAGCTTCTGATTGAACTTGACGGCAGTTCTTTGAACGGAAAGCCCATCGAGATTAAGGGGCTTGAAAACTATCTTACCAAACTAACAAAAAGCGGTATCGTATATGATTTTCACAAACGTCGGCTTCATCACAGCCGGAGGGACGTTGATAATCTCGTTAACTGGGGCGCCTTGAAAGAAGGAAAAATCTATAACTTTTC
>DMKD01000236.1:6991-8729 GCA_003454605.1 Spirochaeta sp.
TATTATCATTTAAGACAGTTTCTTTCTAAAAAGATATACGAGCATGATGGAAGAATCTGGGGATTTGCGGGTGACGGTGGTATTATGGCTTTCACTTCGAAAGGAAATGAGCATAGAGCAGTACTTTGCGCTCTTGATATTCAATCGTCAATATCTGTGTTCAATCTGCGTCCTGAAATCCCGATAAAAGATAAAATCACATTGAGAATAGGTATTGACTGCGGAAAATTTCGATTTTCAATGGATACCGGACATATTGTCTCAGATACTATCAACTACGCTGCCCATCTGGAAAAGCTGGGCACTGACCCGGGAGAAATTTCGGTTTCTTCACGAATCAAGAAAGAACTGAATGTTAAACTCGGAAAGATTTTTCCTAATCCCTTTGATTTTGAATCAGAACGGGCATTCGGTTCCTGTTTGCATAAATAATTAATTACAATCATAATTAATCTCCTTGCCTCACCGATGAATAAACTATTAACTTAGTTGTATTAGTTTACAAGGAGAGAAGATAATGCCCAGAAAAGCAATTAAGGTGATCATTCCTATAGCGATAGTGGTGATCCTGATTCTAATTATTTACGGTTCATTTAAAGGTACATACAATAAGATGGTTGTGATGGATGAAGGGGTAAAAGCCTCGTGGTCGCAGGTGGAAAACGTTTATCAGCGGAGATTTGATTTAATTCCAAATCTTGTTGAAACCGTAAAGGGATATGCTGCTCATGAGAGCGACACCTTTACCGAGGTAGCTGAAGCGCGGGCAAATGCAGGCGGAGTAATGAAAATGTCCGATGAGCTGCTTAATGACCCTGCGGCCTTTGAGCGTTTCCAACAAGCTCAGTCGACTTTAGGCGGTGCTTTACAGAGACTGCTTGTCGTAACTGAAAACTACCCGGAACTCAAAGCGAACCAGAATTTTATGGCACTGCAGGATCAGCTGGAAGGAACCGAAAACCGGATAGCTGTTGAACGAAAGCGTTTTAATGAGCAGGTTCAAAGCTACAATACTTACATCAAACAGTTTCCGAGAATGATAATTGCTAATATGACCGGATTTGATGAGAAACCGTATTTTGAAGCATCACAGGGTGCTGATACTGCTCCGAAAGTTGAATTTTAGGTGGTTGGTGATGGCGAATTTTAAATTCAAACAAGATGAAATAGAACGTATTAACAAGGCGGCCGCTCATGTTGAATCGGTATCTTCAGGAGAAGTCCTGACGGCTGTAATCAAAGAAAGCTCAGATTATGCATTTTTTGAATTGCTGCTCTCTCTGTTCGGAGGCTTCCTGTATTATGCTGTCGCTATGATTTTTCACAGCGGAATCAGTAGGTGGATCGAAGGGATGTTCTGGAATCCCCAGCCCTGGTATGTTACCGCCTTTTACGGTGTGAGTACATTGGTAGTGATCGGGATTCTTTATATCCTCTCTAACTTTCCGGGTGTGGACAGACGTTTCGTTCCGCGGGCTGTAATCGATCAGCGCGTCCACAGGCGGGCAATGGTGCACTTCGCCGAATCGGGGGCTGTTAATACCAGGGACAGAACAGGCATCCTGTTTTTTATATCACTAAGGGAGCGCCGTGTTGAAATTATTGCTGATGAAGGCATCAATTCCAAGGTTGAACAGAGTGTATGGGACGGTATCCTGAATACTCTGCTTGACGAAATCAGAATGGGGCAGACGGCAGCAGGGCTTGAACGTGCAATTCTTGACTGTGCTGAAATCTT
>DMKD01000091.1 GCA_003454605.1 Spirochaeta sp.
GAAACCACAGAATAAACAATAATAGAGCAACTAAAAGGAGAATAAGATGGCTGGAAAAATAAAGGAAATACAGGCTGCTGATTTCGAAAAAGAAGTACTTGGCAAAGAACGGGCGGTAATAGACTTTTACTCTACTGAATGCCCCCCCTGCGAAGCGCTCGCGGCAAAATATGAAAACCTAAGCATGATCTATGGTGACGATATCAACTTCGTTAAGATATTCAGACAGGGCAACAAAGATCTGGCAGCAGAGCTGGATGTCAGCGGTTCACCGACCGTACTCTTTTACGAAAACGGTAAACGCGTCGGAAAAACACTAACAGGCGGAATCCTGCGTTCAGATCTCATGGAAGGTCTTGATGCACTGCTCCCGGCAGAAAAGGCAGAGGAACTTCACGCAAAAATTGAACAGGTAGTGACAAACGCTGATACCGTGGTTCTAGGCGGAGGACCTGCCGGTCTTACAGCCGGAATCTATCTTGCTCAGGCACATTTAAACACGATCGTTGTCGACACAGCCCTCCCCGGAGGATATGTTGCAACCACCCATCAGGTTTCAAACTACCCGGGATTTGTTGAACCCCAGCCAGGGATGATGCTCAGTCACTATATGGGTGAACAGGCAAAAGCAAACGGAGTTAAGTTCCGATCGGCTGTAGATGTGTCAAAGGTTGATCTTCTGAACAAAAATCTCGTCGTCGACGGCTATGAAACAATAGAAGCCAAGAAAATCGTGATTGCCACAGGCTCCAGACCCCGACCGCTTGATATCCCCGGTGAAAAAGAATATGCAGGCCAGGGAATCAGTTACTGTGCAACCTGTGACGGGAAATATTTCGAAGACAAGGAAATAATTGTCATCGGGGGAGGAAACTCATCGATAGAAGAGTCGCTCTTTCTGTCGAAGTTTGCGAAAAAGATTACCATCGTACATCAATTCGACACCCTTCAGGCAAACAAAGAAGCCCAGAACAAGATTTTTGCCGATGATAAAGTCGACATAATGTTTGAACACGAACCCCGTGAGTTTAAGAAGTATGGAAACATGGACATGGCTGTGGTTGTTGAAAACCTGAAAACGGGTGAGTTATCCGAACTTAGAACAAACGGTGTCTTTGTATTTGTAGGATTCATACCCAACCTCGAAGTTTTCAACGATGAAATGGAACTTGATCAATGGGGCTATCTGAAGACGAGTGAAACAATGGAGACGAACATTCCCGGTGTTTTTGCCGCCGGAGATGTGCGCACAAAACAGTACCGGCAGATTACAACTGCGGTCGCCGACGGAACAATAGCTGCGATTACAATATCCAAGGAACTGACTTAGACAGATACGGACAAGAGGTCCGACAACGGAGCTCTGCCCTTATAGACAATATTAGCCTGCATCCGGAATCCGGTTGCAGGCTTTTTGGTTGCAGGCTTTTTTATAAACAACGGGTAATTCGCATGTCTATGATTAATCGGTCTCTATATCTGTAATCTTATCTTTATTATTCTCAGCTCTGAACTGAAGAATGATGAATACAATTGCTCCGAATGTAACCGAGAGATCTGCAACATTCAGTATGCCTGTACGCAGATTACCTATACCGAAATTAAGAAAGTCGATAACAATCCCGTCATTGAAGATCCTGTCCCAAAGATTTCCCATCCCGCCTCCGATAACACAGGACAGACTCACCAGCTGCCCGGGCGGGATATTGCCGCTGAAAGCTGTATAGAAGACTGCGGCAAGCACGATGATTGAGGGAAGAAGCACAAGCAATACCGATTTTAACGGTTTCGGCATATTGCCGCCGAATCCTAGAAAGGCCCCATCATTCTCGGCATAATGCATGATAAAGACCCTGCCTACAACCTCGATTGTACCCTTGCCCTTTATATGGTCAACGGCATAGACCTTGGAAATTCTGTCCGCGGCAAAATTCAGACCGGAGATAAGAATCACTATAATTAACAGGATAAATCCTTTTTTCTTGCTCATAGCTGCCACTATAGCATAGCAATGATTTTTTTCTCAAGCAGGGTTTATCGAGAAGACATAGGACGCAGCCTCAAAGCGGGTGCAGACGATTTCCTTGCAGAACTGTTTAATGAACATGAATATATCACGATGATCAATGAGCGGTCATCAAAAAACATTGTTGACTCCAATACAGTCGATGCGTTAAAATCTTTTTAATATCGGGGCTGTAGCTCAGCTGGCTAGANNAGCGGTTGGTTCGCAATCAACAGGCCGTGGGTTCGACTCCCATCAGCTCCAACGTTCAATTAAAGGGTTTATCATCTTTGATAAAGAGGATTACTGACTTCAGTAATCCTTTCTTTATTTTCACGAACTATTGTCGTTTAATAATCCTTATAAATTTGCATATGAATATCTGATTTCCTATAATTAACGAAGATAACCGAATTGTATGAAGGTGCTATGAAAGGGATCAAGGATTTTAAAATTGGAACTAGATTAATAGTTATTCTCTCAATTATAACTATTATTTCATTAAGTTCGATAATATTGATTGTTCAGATCCGAATCACAAATTTAGCAGACCTTGATGCACAGACAATAGGCAATGCGATTGCTTCCAATTTCAGCAATTCCGCGGCTGCAGCTGAGGAATCATCATCGATGTCTGAAGAGCTTTCAGGTCAGGCAGATAAGCTGCTTGAGATGATTAGCTTTTTCAAGACTGACGACCGCACTGTCAAAACAGCAGCACCCACCGAAATATCTGGAGTTACAATTAAAAAAAGGAATAGAGATTGATCTGTCAAAGGCTCACTCCTCCGGGAATAAAGAAACAGAGCTTCTTGACGATGATTTTGAAGAATTTTAAACAAAAGGAGTAGCATTATGCAGGAAAATAATCTTAGCAATCAATTTGTCACATTTAAAATAGAGAACGAAATCTATGCGATCGATGTTTTCAAGATAAGAGAGATTCTCGAAGTTCCCAATGTCACAAAGGTTCCCGGTATGCCGCCGATGATTCGCGGGGTCATTAATATCAGAGGTTCGGTTGTGCCTGTTCTGGATATGAAGATGAAGTTCGGTCAGGATAAAACTGCTCAAACCCAGGATACTGCAGTCATCGTTACTGAGATCACAAACGACGAGGGCATTATTCAGGTTGGTATCATTGTGGATTCCGCCAGAGAGGTCATCACCCTGGAGCCGGATGAAATAGAAGAACCTCCAAGGTTAGGAATTTTTATTGACAATAAGTATCTGAGAGGAATGGGAAAACTCAACAATGAGTTCGTAATCATCCTGAATATTGATAAAATCCTGTCGGAAGAAGAAATTTCGCAGGTTGCAACATCAAACACAGCAGGTGAAGAAGCTTAAAGTTTTTGGCTACTGCCGGACCAAACGCCGGCAGCAGTCATTTCATCGGAAAACAATCTAAAGAATTATTGTAATTAGTCGAAAAAAAAATATGACCGTGGTAAAAGATGAAAGAATTGCAGAAGCCTGCAGTATTCTGTTCGGCGATAAGTTCACAGTTGAAAAAACAACAATCGACTACCTTCAACTCTCAGGAATCAAACATGCTTTCAGAGAAAGGGCAAAAGAATGTCATCCGGACAGATCGGGAGGCAGCTGCCCTGAACTCCAGGAAAATTTTCTCAAACTGAAAGACGCATATGATTTTCTGATATCGGCCAAATCCGGGCCAATGACAGCAACACAAAAACCGAAGGGTTCAGCAGTATTTATACCGCATCGAAAGCTGAAATTAGGTGAGTATCTTTACTATACCGGTAAGATAGACTGGAAAGAATTGATCTCGGCAATAACCTGGCAAAGACAAAATTCCAAAAAGAATAAGACCTTCCTTTTCGGCCTATACTTCATCAGGAACGGAATTCTCACTGCCTCCGAAATAGGTTTTTCAGTTTTCAAAATGAATGTCCATAATTCGAGCTATTAGAACAGCACTGTCGTCCCGTCATTATTTTTAGTTTCATCAAGTTTGTGCTTATAAACATCCATGAGATCTCTGAGTTCAACATTCGGCTTAACTCGTCTGAGAAGGATTCTAAAGCTTTGAGGATAGAGATAGATTCTGCGGGCTCTCACTCCCCCGGTATCCCTGTTTATAACCGGAATATTCTCTGCCTTAAGAAATTTCTCCGCAAAACTGATATTATCCGCCCCGATTTCCATCTGCCCGCCACCGCGGGTCTCAAGAACCGCACTTCCGCCGAAGATCTTTGCCTGCAGACATTTCCCGCTGCTTCCGAGCTTAATCAACCCAGTCATTAGAGATTCCATGGCATTAAGGCCATATCGTTCAACATTAAAAATATTTTCAGATTCTGTCCGCAATTTAGCTTCTGCAAGCATGAAGTGATTCAATCCGGCAATCTTTCGCTCAGAATCATAGAGCGCTACCGAAACACAGGAACCCAAAACAGTATTAATTACTATATCGTCTCCTGACACAAAAAATTCTCCCGGAGCAAGATTAACCGAATCTTTTTTTAATTTATTGTCAAAATACTTATACATCCAACCTAGTTCGGCTTAGCCTAGAACCTTCTTGATAGTCGCAATAAGCTTATCGTTCGAGAATGGTTTAACTATCCAGCCTGTGGCGCCGGCACTCTTTCCATCCTGCATTATTGAAGACTGAGATTCAGTGGTGAGAACAAGGATCGGTGTAAATTTATGTGTATCGGTGGCACGCAGTTCTCTTAACATACTTATTCCATCTTTATTGGGCATATTTACATCGGTAATAATCAAATCAACCTTCTGATCTTTCAGTTTATTGTATCCGTCCTGTCCGTCACAGGCTTCCATTGTATCGTAGCCATTCTCCTTGAGAATAAAACTGACACTCTGCCTTATTGCATTTGAATCATCTACTATCATTATACTCTGGCCCATATTAATCTCCTCATCATTAAAATAATGTTACTTCACCTTCTTCAAGTGCTGCATCCTCAACCTTGAGGCCGCTTGCCTCACCGGCAGTTTTCTTATGACTGAAGATAGTGAATCTATCAATAATACGATTCATATCATCATCTGCTATTGTCCAGTCAGTAATCGATTCACCCTGTATTCTCGCAGCGATTGCAGGTCTAATCAGTTCTTCTTTGTACTTCAAATCCTCACGAATTTTTTTTAAATCATCTGCTATTTCCTTCAGTTGATCAAGATCCTGTTCTGAAGCGTCAAAAAGCTCGCAAAATTTAGGTGAAAAGAAGTCAAATTCGGATAAAACAGCTGAGATATTATTATTAACCCGGCTTATTCCGGCAATATTGCTCAGAAACACTTCGGTGAAGCCAGTCAGATAAACCATCTCTTTACCGGCGAATTTCCGATATTCAGTAGAGATACCGGTTATCTTGTCTATGAAATTAAGGGTTTCGCTCTCTCCGATAGAGATCTGCTGCTGAATCCGCTCAACAAGCTCAGACATATCATCAACCGATTCCTTCATACCGACAAGACTCATACTCCTCGATAACTCAATCCGCGAAAGAACCGCTACATTCTGCAGCCAGCCGGATATTTTATCAAATGACGAAAACTCTCCGACTATACCCTGTACTGAAACTAATATTGAACCAATCAACTCTATAAGACCTCGCCGGGTCGATGACAGAAGACCAGTTTCTTCCTTTACTTCAACACCGGTTTCCGTCAGATTTGTGAGTGATTGAAGATTATTCATAAAGCTTTGTACAGCTCTATCCTTCTCCTGCTGAATAAACTCCAGTTTGCTTCGGGCGGTTCGGAAATTTTCGGTAAAGACCTCAATGGTATTACTGAACTTACCCTCTACCTCTTCAAGCATAACATCCGCAAGCTTGAGCAGCCTGAGACAGAAAACAGCTCTGTCAGTAATTTCTTCATCCGTTTCCGAATCTGATAAACTTTTTTCACATTCTTCCGGAAGCTCATTGAGCGACAGTATTATCTGATCTATGGTCTGCCTGATCAAATCCTGCTGCTGCAGCTCTTCCATAATCTTCAGAATACTCTGTCTGATATTACCTGATTCTTCACTGAGTTCTCGAAACAGCTTATCTATTGTTTCAGATTCAGCCTGAAAGGTGCTGATGCCATTCGTCACCTTTTCTTCAAGCATCGAAAATAGTTCTTTTCTCTTTAGATCAGTTTCTCTCTCAATTTCAAAAAAATTATCCAGAGATGCGCTTACATGCTGACCTTTCTTCTCAAGAGAAGATGTTTTCTCAATTGTCGTTTCTGTCACAGATTTAAGGTTGCCGGTAATCACCGAGAATCCTTCACCGCCCTTGCCGACTTTTACCGCGTTGCAGAGAGCATTAAGAGAAACAATCTGCAGTGATTCAGATATATCCCTTATCTCCTCAATGTACTGCTGAGAGTTTCCATATTCGTTCATAGCGGCAGACAGCTGGTTGAGGATCTGTTTATTCTTCTCTTTAAAGCCGTCAAGCTGAACCAGAGACTCTTGTGATTCCATCCTGCTCCGCTCCAGGAAACTGCTTAAATTTTCCGCAGCCGCTCTACCGGTCATACCGTCAATGGTTGAAAAACTTCGTATTGAGGCTGATGCCTTCTCTATGCCCTTTTCGAGTTCACTTAAGAGAAGAGGATAGTTTTCTGCTATATTTCCGAAAATTGTCTCTGAGCTGTTTATAACTTTTTGAAGAACTGTATTAGAATCCATGTTTATCTCGAAGCCGACTGCTTCTGCATTGCCGCGGGTATTTCTTCTAGAGGGACAATCCGGTCAACACCGCCTTTCTTGATAGCCTCATTCGGCATACCGAAAACTACGCAGCTTGCTTCATCCTGCGCAATATTATAAGCCCCGGCCTGCTTCATTTCAAGCATGCCGACTGAACCGTCGTCACCCATCCCCGTCATGATAATGCCGATTGCATTCTTGCCGGCATAACGCGCTGTGGATCTGAACAGAACATCGACCGAAGGCCGGTGCCTGCTTACAAGCGGTCCGTCTTTTACTTCAACATAGTAGCGCGCACCGCTGCGTTTCAACAGCATGTGTTTGTTTCCCGGCGCAATCAGCACATGACCGCGAAGAACGGTATCATTGTTAGCAGCCTCTTTAACAGTCACCTCGCAGAGGCTGTCCAGCCTCTCGGCAAAACTAGCGGTAAATTTCTCCGGCATATGCTGGACAATCACTATCCCCGGGCTGTTTCCCGGCAGAGCTTCCAGAAATTGTCTCAGCGCTTCGGTTCCGCCTGTTGAGGCGCCTACGGCAACAACCTTCTCAGTAGTTTCTATTACTCCGCCTGCTCTTCCGGAGAGAATCACATCTGCTGATAATTTCGGTGCCGCCGAAAAGGCCGGCTTTGCTTTCCCCGCCCTTTTCGGTCCTGCCGCAGCAGCACTGCGTACAGCATCCGAGATGAGAATTTTTGATTCTTCAATAAACTGCCTGGTTCCGAGCTGCGGTTTTCGGATTATTTCAACGGCGCCGTTTTCAAGCGCATTAATAGCATTTTGAGAGTTTGATTCCGCCTTACTCGAGCACATAATCACCGGAATGGGATCGGTTTTCATAATTCGCTGAAGAAAGGTGATGCCGTCCATTCTCGGCATTTCGATATCGAGGGTGATAACATCCGGTCTTATTGCTCTCAATTTTTCAATTGCAACAAGCGGATCTCTCGCAACAGCAACAACCTCGATATCTGAAGAGGAATTAAGGATCTCCGACATCGTCTGCCTGACAACGGCAGAATCATCCACAACCATTACTTTAATTTTATTTTTCAAGCCTGGTTACTCCTTTCGGTATACCGAAGTTCCAACACTGACAAGGTTCTTTCTCATACCTGCAAGGCTCTCGGAATGCCCGAGAAAGAGATATCCCCCGCTGTTCATATGACTCACAATCCGCCTGATTACATCAGCCTGATTTTCCTTATTAAAATATATCAGAACGTTTCGACAGAATACAATATCAAATTTTTTATTCAGCCCATAATCGTCCTTCATGAGGTTAATCGGCCGGAAATAAACCTTTTTCCGCAGATCAGCTTTTATTCTCACTTCAGTTTTTTTCGCGTCGCGGCTCTTGAGAAAGTATTTCTTTTTGAAACCGTTTGATACTATATCGATATCCTTCATGTCGTAAACCGCTCTGCGGGCTTTTTCCAGTGAGCTTTTACTGATATCCGTCGCAGCAACATTGTAATTAACCATGCCTGCCTTCTCAATGAATTCTTCCACGAACATTGCCATATTATACGGCTCCTGACCTGAAGAACAGGCGGCCGACCACAAATTCAACTCGCGCCTGCTTTTTGTCAGTTCGGGGAGCGCTGTATGCACCATAAACTCAAAATGAGCCGACTCACGCATGAAATCGGTCTTGTTCGTGGTGATGGCATCGATCATCTCGACGATTTCCAATGCGCCCTCATCCGTAGTGAAAACTAAATCACAATATTGCCCGAAGTCAGGAATCTGAAGAGTTTTCAGCCGTTTCTGCAGCCGTGATTCGAGAAGGGTGCGCTTTACGGGAGGCAGTTTAATGCCGACTTCCTGTTCAATAAAACGACTCAGCTTATTGAACTCTTTGTCGCCGATCTTTCTAACTGTCGTTTCAAGTACTTGTTTCATTCTTTGATGCCTCTTCATTCAGGACGGACTGCTTTATTATTCCATCGGTATCAAGGATAAGAGCGACCCTGCCGTCTCCTAAAATTGTGGCGCCTGAAAAGCCGGCCGCACCTTTTAAAACCCCCGAAAGAGATTTAATAACAGTCTGATGCTCACCTATTACTCTGTCTACACAGAAACCTATCTGGCGATTGTCAGAATTCACAATCACTATCTGGTCGATGTCAGGCCGGTTGTCTGCAATATTAAATTCCTCTCTGAGATCAACAAAGGGCAGAAGCGTATCTCGATAGGGTACCATCTTTTTTGTGGTATTCTGCCGCCCGGAATGCCGGCTCTCAATACATGCTTCGACAACTGAAAGCGGAAATATAAAGCTCTCCTCCCCGACACTCACAAGGAAACCCTCGATGATGGCAAGAGTGAGCGGTATAGACAGAATGATCCTGGTGAACTTATTCTCACTGCTTTCGACCTTGATGCTTCCGTTCAATCCTTCAATCTGTCGCCGAACAACATCCATGCCGACACCACGGCCCGAGACGGAGGTCACTTTATCAGCAGTTGAAAATCCGGCAGAAAATATCAGTCCGAAAAGTTCATCATCACTCATTTCGGCATCACTCTCAACAATATGGTTAGCAACTGCCTTATTGAAGATCTTTTCTCTATTTAAACCACCGCCGTCATCCTCAATCGTGATTCTAACATAGGCACCGGCATGCGCAGCCGTCAGTTTGACGGTTCCGGCTGGAGATTTCCCTTTTTTCTCACGCTCTTCGGGGCACTCAATGCCATGATCAACCGAATTTCTGATTATGTGCACAAGCGGATCATTGAGTTTCTCGATAACGGTTTTGTCAAGTTCTGTTTCTTCACCGGACATAATCAGATTAATGTTTTTTCCCATCTCGTTCGAAAGATCACGTACCAGACGTTTATACCGGTTAAAGGTTGTTCCTATGGGCAGCAGCCTCATACTCATTGTATTTTCCCGCAGGCTATCGGTTATTCTACCGAACTGTTCGACCATCGCGCTGAGCTCCGAGCCGGAATTATCGCTCTCGCGCTCAATCTGAGCATGCACGGTTACAAGTTCACCGACAAGATTAACCAGTTCATCGAGTTTTTCAGAACTTACTCTCAGCGAGGCCGTTACAGTTTTTTCACTGCGCTTTTCATTAACAGCCTTAATGAAATCCTGTTCCTTGAGCGCATCGTCTACAGCCTCTATCGTTGCAGCTTTATTCTCAAGTATCATTTCCCCAAGCCGCTTCTGTTTCTCAAGGAGAGCTGTTAATGCCTTTTCACTGATATCTCCCCTATTCAGGAGAATAGTCCCGAGTTTCGGCGGTTCACCGTCAGAGGTATTAAACTCATCCGCGGGAATTTCCTGAATAAGCAGCTCAGAATCATTCTCGATGAAGATGAAGACATCTCTAATATCATTCTCAGATTTTCCCGTCAGCAGAAGAACGTCCCAGCTCACAAAACAAGCCTCGGGATTTATGGAATCAAGTGCGGGAACATCTTCAACATGTGGAAGAATCAGACTTTCTCCGAATTCGGCAAGCTCGTCTAGAAGAAGAAGCGGGTTTGTTCCGCTGAGGAAGATATTATCGGCGGGCTTGAATCTGATTCTCCAGAGTTTCTCTCCGGCTTCAGCCTCTGCTTCTGCTGCGCTCGGATCGCCGCCTCCCGGAACTGATTCAGCCTCCATCCCGACAGCTTTAAAGAAGGCATTTACAATATCGACTGACTGTCTGCTGAGTGCGGCTTTCGCTTCAGCGGATTCATCAGCTTCAATCAGGGCCGTAATATGATCTCCGGATTTCAGAGTCCAATCGATCAACTCGCTGCTGATTTTAACCGTTTTCTCTCTCACACCATCCAGGATGTTTTCAACATGGTGGGTAAATTCCGATATTTCGTTAAAGCCGAACATCGCGGAAGACCCTTTGATTGTATGAATTATCCTGAATACTGCTGCAATTTTTTCATCATCAGGAGATTCCTCCATTTCAAGGAGTCTTGACTCAAGAGAACTGAGCAGTTCCATTGATTCTTCAATAAACGCATTCCTGAATTGATCAGAGTTCACTGCTGTTTCTCCTTATTTTAAAAAGTCCGTCTGATGACTCTGAGTGTACGGTATTAAACCCGCTGCTAAAAATTCTGTCGTAGACATTCTTTTTGATCATTCCGGTAAAATAAACCTCTTTTGACTGCTTATCCCCGGTCTTCTGCGCTGATAGCAGCAGCTGAATACCCGAAAGGTCAATTTTTTCAACAACCGAGAGATCTATCACCGGTTCTTTCGATGTATTTATATATTTTAAAAGAATTTCAGCAGTAGCTGCTGCTTTTTCAATAGTTAAATTGCTCTCAAGATCTTTTTTCATTTCCTTATCTCCAATTCTTGCTTTAATTATTGTAGATCAGACCATGAAAGTCAAAACAAAGAGAAAAAAAAGCGGAACAGCTGTTATTGCTGTTCCGCCGGATGATCACCGTTATTTTAATAAATCATCTGTTTTTTCAAGCAGCTCTAAAAACTCTGCCCTGTATCCATAGGGATCCGGCCCTCTTGCTGCCGACGCACGCTTAATTATCTGCCTGATATCGAAATTCGCAGCATAGTCAGAGCCTCTCAGCAGCATGCCCCATTCGGCGACAGCGGCTGAAAACATGAAATTATCTGTTACTTTACTGCCCTGTACCGGGATGTTCTCAATAGTGGAAACAATCAGCTGGCTCTGATCCTCATCAGGATTCTTGTATCTGAACCTGATCTCGGCAAGTTCAGCAGCCTGCATTCCTGTTCGGGCCGGGATTATTTCATAAAGAGCGGTTACGCTGTGCCCGGCGCCGATCTCTCCGGCATCCTTTTTATCATTGCTGAAATCCTCTGCCGCCATCAGCCTGTTCTCATATCCGATAAGACGGTACGAATCAACAGCCTCTTCATTGAAATCGATCTGAATCTTAACATCCTTCGCGATAGTCAGCAGGGTACTGCTCAGCTCTGTTATCAGGACCTTGTTGGCCTCATTAAGAGTGTCTATATAGGCGTAGTTGCCGTTACCGTTATCGGCTAAGGCTTCCATTCTGGCGTCCTTATAGTTTCCCATCCCAAGACCGAGAACCGTCAGATATATTCCCTGATCACGGCGCTGTTCTATCATCGTTCTGAGCTCTTCTTCCGAGCTCTGCCCTACGTTAAAATCGCCGTCAGTAGCCAGGATTACCCGGTTGTTGCCCTCAGTGAAATAGTTCTCGGCAGCTGTTCGGTACGCAAGATCAATTCCCGCGCCGCCGGCAGTTGAACCGCCCGCTTCGATACGGTCAATGGCGGCAAGGATCGTTCTTTTCCGATTACCCGCAGTCGGCGGCAGGACGAGCCCCGCCGACCCGGCATAAGCCACTATCGACACGCGGTCCTCAGGCCTGAGGGTGTCTATCAACAGCGACATTGAATCCTTCAGCAGCGGAAGCTTGTTGTCATCCTGCATTGAGCCTGATGAATCAAGCAGAAAAACGAGATTGGTCGGCGGCAGTTCATCGGGCTCTACCTCAAACCCCTGCAGCCCTATATGCAGCAGTCGGTTGCTGCTGTTCCATGGACAATCTGAAAGTTCGGTTGTGATACTGAAGGGAACATCTCCATCGGGCTGTCTGTAATCATATGTAAAATAGTTAATAAGCTCTTCTATCCTCACCGCATCCGGATGAGGCAGCATGCCACTGTTGATATACCTGCGGATATTTGAATAGGAGGCGGTGTCAACATCGATTGAAAAAGTGGATACAGGCTCCAGGGCTGCTTTAATAAAATCATTCTCGACAATCTCACGATACTCTTCATTAAACGTATCAGGCTGTTCATCGGCGACCGTATCAGCAACACCAGCTAGAAGCTCAGCACCTTCACCCCAAGCCGCGGTTTTATCCTCAGCCTCATAGACCATGCTCTTCTCCAATGAGCGCTTGAGCATCGGCTGCACCTCTTCCCGCGGGGCAGGCGCACTGAGCCCCTGTGCAGGAACTTCGCCGGGAGTGACTGCCGACCGGTAAACACTCTCTTCTTTGGAGGTTTCAACCTTCTGTGCCGCCGGTTCAGCCGCTTCAGCCGCTTCGGCCGGTTTCTTCTGCTGTGCTGCAGAATCATCCCGGCTTTCAGTCGGTTGCTCTATTGTCAAACCTGCAGCAGGTTCCGCTTCATGCATCTCCGGCTCTAGAGCTTCGAGCCCCACGGTCGAATCAGCCATTTCGGTTGCCGTCATCCGGTTTGGACTCAATATACTCGAAAGGAGTCCGGGCTGAAGAGCAAAGGTAAGAACAACGATAACGGCAGCGGCTATTCCGGCCGCTCTGACGATCATTTTTCGGTGAATGATAAAGAAGCCTGTGCGTTTCCGTCTCTGTTCAACTTCGGCAAGCAGCTCATTCTTAAGTCTTTCCTTAAAATCTTCATCGGCCTCTGCTTCAGGTTTTTTCTCAAGCAGTTTTTTTATAATCTCTTTCAACTCAGCCTCCTCCGATCGCAGCGCAGGATCGAGTCCGTATAAATCTTCAAGTATCTCGTTAATATTCATATTCATCTCCTTCACATCACAGTGGTTTTAAAGGTGATAAACATCATCAGGATGGAGAATGGAACTGAATCCTTCAACAGCTTAAGGGTACGTCCGAAACTCATCTTGCATGCGGCTTCGCTTCTACCAGTCAGCTCAGCTATTTCACGGAAGCTCAGCTCATCCCAGACCCTCATAATGATCAAATCCCGTTTTTCAGCAGGCAGATCATCAAGCACCGGTTTAAGCTTTTCCCAATACAGCTTGTTATGTACATCAATCACATGATCTTCTTCAGAAGGGAGATCCCAGACTCCGGAGTGGAATTCGATCTTTGAAGATTTTCGATAGTGATCAACAAGGCTGTTTGATGCTATCCGGTAAAGCCAACTTCCGAACAGCCCCTTCTCAGGCTTGAAGGTCGAAAGCTTATCAAGAGCATTCAGAAAGGTTTTCGAACAGAGGTCCTCTGCTGTTTCCCGATGAAGGCATCGATAATAGAGATAGCGATAAATCCTGTCAAAATACATTTCATACAAAGCTCCGAAAGCACCGCTGTCTCCGGAGGCTGCTGCCCGTACCAGTTTTAGAGGATCTTTATCCATCTTTTCACATCCTTTATCACGTTCATCACTGTATACTACGGAGACAGCGTAAAAAGGTAACAAAATTTGTTTTGCTATATAGTGGTTTTGTTATTATATTATAATCACGCAAAACAGATATATTCTATCATCAAAAAGACGGTTTTTTCTTCTTATTTGAAATGTTTTGTGTTAAATTCAGATTATTAGAAATTCAGGAGAACAGAAGATGAGAAAGGTAGTAATTATAGGATCCGGCCCCGCCGGACATACAGCCGGAATCTATACGGCACGGGCAGGACTCGATCCGCTCTTATATGAAGGATGGATGGCCGGAGGGATTGCTCCCGGCGGACAGCTTACAACAACGGGCTCGGTAGAGAATTTCCCGGGATTTCCCGAGGGCGTGGGCGGAAATGAGCTTACAATGATGATGCGCGAGCAGTCTGTTAATGCGGGCGTTGAGGTACTCACTGAAACAGTTGAGTCGGCTGATCTGTCAAAACGACCGTTCACCGTAAAGACAGCTGACGCGGAGATTGAAACTGAAACGGTTATAGTTGCTACAGGCGCGATAGCCCGAAGAATGCGGGTTCCTCATGAAGATGATTTCTGGCAGCGCGGTATCTCAGCCTGCGCTGTATGCGACGGTGCGCTTCCGGTATTCCGCGATCAGCCCCTCGTTGTAATCGGCGGAGGAGATTCCGCTATGGAAGAGGCAATGCATCTGTCCAAATTCGGCTCCAAGGTATACATCGTGCACCGCCGGGATGAACTGCGGGCAAGCAAGGCTATGCAGGACAGGGTGCTTGAAAATCCAAAGATTGAAGTTCTCTGGAGTACAACACTGGTAGATGTAAAGGGCGATAATGCTCTTACCCACGTAGTTCTCAAGGATGTGAAAACAGGAAAGGAGTATGATCACGAGGCTAAAGGGCTGTTTTATGCCATTGGTCATACACCGAACACCAGCTTCCTCGACGGACAGCTGAAAACTGATAATGAGGGATATATCATCACCGAATCCGGTACGACAAAAACTTCGGTTGAGGGTGTATTCGCTGCAGGCGACGTACAGGATAAGGAATACAGGCAGGCTATTACATCTGCAGGAACAGGATGCATGGCCGCCATTGAGGCTGAGAAGTTCATGAACCTCAATCCTCTATAGGATTAAGCCTCGGATAGTGAAATCCCGCTTTTTCGGCGGGATTTTTTTTAAAAAAGTACTAAACTTAAGATTGGTATCCGCCGATACTGATATGGGGATAGTATATGTCCAGAAGTAAACCTGAAAAATATAGACCTGGAGATCTCGACCGCACGAGAGGGAATCTCGGTGAACTCTCGAAAGAAGAAGCCGACAGAATGGCTTCGATCCTGGGCGGTGAAGTCGGGATCGAAAAAACTGATGATGACCTTCAGCAGAAATACGACAAATTAAAAAAAACCTCATCATCAAATAGCCATGGAGGAGGACCAGCCCCCAAAAAAACCGCTTCGAATAATGGAAAGACCGCAGGCCGGCATACGGAAAAAGGCAAATCATCAACTCCGGTCTACTCCGGACACTATATCAGGAAAAAATCACCCAAGAAAAAACTCGGCTACTTCGACAGAATAAAAATAGATCGAATGGCAGCCCGGCCTGAACACCGGGTGAAAACCCGATCTGATGTTATTTCCACCTATTTCAGCTTCCTGATAAGAAAAAAGGACACCGTTAACCCTGCATTCATCCTCGAGGGCGAAAGTTTTTACTATAGTCACATTGAATCACTGGTCAACAATCTGAAATCACTGCTGAAACAGGTTAATCCCGGAATTTTCAAAAACTATATTAATCCGTACTACAGGGATCTTATAAAGGTTCTGATAAGCTGGGATCTGAAGGAGATGAACAGCAATCTCTCAGATCTGCAGAAATCGCCCCGAAACAGGGACATCCGAGACTGCGGCAATCTATGTTTAATCATTTATCAGCCGATTGTGTCGATCTCCCACATCGACATCAAACACCTTTATGCGGCTGTCGACAGGCTGTACAAGGTCCTGCTGGTCCTCTACAGCGAAGATCCCGAAGAACTTGTAAGCATAAAAAACCGCTATCTCGATATCAATGAAAAGATTAAAATCGTATTCAAGGACATCGCATTCACCTGCTATCCCCTTCTGCTCAAACTGACCGGCACGAAATTTCATTATTACCGGGAGTTCATGAAAAAGAAACGCGGTACCATACTGGAATATCTGCAAATAGATGAAAACAGCCTCATTCATCCTCCGCAAAGCCTGCAGGAACTGGGAAAGAAACAGTATTCTCTCGGCCATCTTCGCAACCGGCTCGAAAAAGAGCGGAAAGAACAGCTTAATAAAATGAAATCTGACAAAAAAGAACATGATGAAAAGAAGATTTCCGATTCGCTGTCTTTTCTTGAGCAGCTTTTCCCCGAATCAGGCTGGGCGAGACAGCAGGATTTTCCTGATTTCTATCCTTATTTTCACCCGCTGTTCAAATTTCCGAAGGGTACCGAACTTGTAGCTTCCGAGGATCCTCTTCAGCAGGTGATTGTTCTCGCGGCAATAATTCAGGATCTTCTTTATGGTTTCAGAAGCATTTCAATTACATCGGAGTTTAAGGATCCGATTGAAAAAACAGCAGATAAATGGCATCTCTTCATCGACGATATGATTCAGAAAAATTACAACAAACTCCTGATAGAGTACTGCCGCAATATCGAAAAAGGCACGGACTATACAACGAGTAAATTCGGCCAGAAACTGCTGACCGACATATACTGGTTTAAAAGGAAGTTCATTCTGCCGTACCTGAAATTCAAGATTCTCTACAAATCCGAATCGATCCCGCTGAAGGCCCCGAAATTCCACGAGCAGGCAAGCAAATTCAATGCCGCCCTCAGCGGACTCATGGAAGAATTCGATAAGAGTAAAGACCGGCAGACGGTGATCGAGAACTATGATGCTCCGTTCCATTTTGAAGTAAGAAATATCACAAGCTACCGCTTGAAAAAGCTGCTCGCCAAAGACAATATCGCAGCTAGCAATGAAAACCTGCTGAGGCATACTCACATGCTGGTATCTGTTCTTGATTTCCTCATGAACAGTGAAAACAGTCCGTTTTATCAGACTGCGACTGAAGATATTCCCATCTACCGATATGATCCCATCTATCAGGGAAAACCTCTATATTCGGTAACCCTGATTGATACTGAAGCTCTGCTTAAAAAATATTAATCACCCTATCCGCCGATCTGCTTACGCTTTTATGATTCATATTATTATGCTACACTCTTTCATAAAATATTTTGAATACTAGATCTAAAGGAGTATAAGTTGAAAGAATATCTTGAGCTAGTCAATTACGTCCTTGAAAACGGTGAGCTGAAAAAGAACCGGACTGGGACCGACACCCTAAGCTGCTTCGCATATTTTTACCGGATAAACCTTGCTGAGGGCTACCCTCTTCTCACTACCAAAAAGATCTTTTTTAATTCTATGCTTTATGAGCTCTTCTGGTATCTCTCGGGTGATGAACACATTAAAGGATTGAGAGAACATACCAAGATATGGGACGCCTGGGCCGATGAGGAAGGCCGCCTTGAAACCGCCTACGGCAGATTCTGGAGAAGGTATCCGGTACCCGAAAACGGTCTGCCGGGTGAAAACTGGGGTAAAAAATGGATAAGCCGTGATGATGCCTCGGGTGGTCTGGTTTTTGATCAGATTCAGTATATCATTGATACCCTCAAGGAAATAAAAGTGAATCCGGAAACTCCGAATCTTCGAAGAATGATAGTCACAGCCTGGCATCCGGGAAACGCCGCCGAAAGCAAACTGCCCCCATGTCATTATACATTCTGTCTGAATGTGACCGGCAACAAGCTGAACTGTCATCTCACCCAGAGATCAGCCGACATTGCTTTAGG
>DMKD01000199.1 GCA_003454605.1 Spirochaeta sp.
GTCGCAAGCAATAATGCAGCAATGAAACTCTACCCTGAACTTAAAGAACGGGTAGCGGAAGCGGCCAATCCATTTGCCGAAGCCCTCTGTCTCGCCATTGCTGGAAACCTGATAGATTTTGGTGCAAAGGCTGATCTCGATCTCCATGACGCATTGCGTGAAATCCTGGATCAGCCCCTGTTTCAGCATATCGAATCCGGAGATGATTTTGACGAGGGGCTCTTTCAGCTTCATTCCTTTTATCAGGAGTTTCAGTCGGCTGAAGATATCATCTATCTTGGCGATAATGCCGGAGAGATCGTATTCGACAAAATCTTTATTGAAACCCTGCTTAAGGAGTTTCCCGATAAGAAAATCACATTCGTCGTCCGAGGCGGGCCGGCACTCAATGATGCTCTTTTAGAGGATATGGCTGATATCGGAATGGATAAAATCGTTAATGTCATGAGCTCAGGGACGGCAACAGCCGGTACCGTACTCCCGAATTGTACCCCTGAATTCCTGGAAAAGCTTTATGCAGCAGATATGGTCATCTCAAAGGGGCAGGGAAATTATGAAGCGCTCTCCGGAGAAGAACTTCCCCCGACATGGTTCCTTTTCAGGATTAAGTGTGAACTGATTGCCGATCACGCAGGGGGGCCTGAAGGTTCTCTGGTGCTTAAAAAAAACAGCAGCATGATAAAAATAGCTGCACCTAAGTAAGTTGTCGCCTCTAAATTTTGATTCAGGACTTGACCTTAGGCTGGAACTTAAATATCATAAATCATCTAATACATTAACTGTTTACTCATGAAAGGAGAATTAAATGAGCGGTAAGAGCATTCCTTTTTCCAAAGAAAAGCTTGAAGAAATCATTGGAAAATACCCGACTCCTTTCCACATCTATGACGAAAAGGCGATAAGAGAAAACGCAAAAAAACTCTATCGGCTGTTCGACTGGGTTCCCGGCGGATTTAAAAATTTCTTCGCCGTTAAGGCCTGTCCCAATCCCCATATTATGGACATATTAAGAGAGGAAGGAATGGGTGCAGACTGTTCCTCTCTGCCTGAGATGCTGCTTGCCGATGCTGTCGGAATGAAAGGCAGTGATATCTTCTTTTCATCAAACGACACACCAGCGGATGAGTATGTAAAGGCTAAAGACCTCGATGTAATCATAAACCTGGATGACATTAGCCATATTGACTATCTTGAGAAAAATGCAGGAATTCCTGACGGAATCTGTTTCAGATATAATCCCGGTCCACTCAAAGAAGGCAATGTAATAATCGGAAAGCCGGAAGACGCCAAATACGGGTTTACCCGGAAACAGCTGTTTGAGGGATACCGCCGTATGAAAGAAAAGGGTGTTAAACATTTTGGTCTTCATACTATGGTTGCTTCAAATGAGCTTAATTGGGAATATTTCGTAGAGACCGCTGATCTTCTACTCTCACTTGTTGCCGAACTGAGTGCAGAACTCGATATTACCTTCGATTTCATCAACCTCGGCGGCGGTATAGGAATCCCTTATAAACCTGAAGATGAAGCAGTTGATCTGGCCAAAGTCTCCGATGGCATAAAAAAGCTATATGAACAGAAGATCACAAAGAACGGACTTGCTGATCTGAGGATCGTAATGGAATCAGGAAGGATGATCATGGGCCCCTACGGCTACCTCGTAACAAAGGTGCTTCACCGCAAAGACACATACAAGACCTTCATCGGATTAGACGCCTCAATGGCAAACCTCATGAGGCCCGCCCTCTACGGCGCCTATCATCACATCACTCCGCTCGGCAAAGAGAATGCTCCGCTCACAGGCCCGGTTGATGTTACAGGCTCACTCTGTGAGAACAACGATAAGTTCGCAATAGACCGCGAACTACCCGAGCTCGAAGCTGGAGATGTCCTCGTCATTCACGACACAGGAGCCCACGGCTACTCTATGGGNNGTTGTTCAGATAAGACGTGCAGAAACTGTCACCGACTACTTTGCAACCCTGGACTATCCGGGCCTTTAGTTCAGGAAGATTATACAAAGATCAAAAAAGTATCAGCCCCGGGCCTCAGGTCCGGGGTTTTTATTTCTTGCCAACGGACATCCTGCATTGTAAACGGATTCAATCAACTATAAAATAACAATGAATTTGAAGATTTCGGCTTCTTTCATTATAACTTTGGGACAGACAGCTTCACAACTACTGTCATAACCGAACTTCGTTCAGCTGAAGATCATTCTGAAATTTATACTGAATCGGGTTATGATGACAGCGCATGGATACTCACCGATGCGATGCTGCTCTAAAAACTGCATCATGCTTATGATCCTTCAAAAATCATCGGATTTAAACCCCTTGTTATTGAGTATGTTGATCTGGCAGGTGATAATTCTCTGAGATTTAAAAAATTCGATGAATATGACACTATCGGAGGCTATTTTAATTCAGGATTGTATGATGGCGACATCTACCTGCTTTCAAACAGCAGCTTTGACGATGACGATAATGCTATCGCAACCGATAAGAATATCTATAATATCGAACTCGATGATTTAACAATTTCCATTTTTGATACCATTCCGGAATCAGATGAGACAAATTTCCTGGGCGCGGAACTCTATGTAAACGATCTGGATATGCTTATGTGCATGACAACTCATAAAGAAAATTTCACAAGCGGTTTTCCGCGGGAGAAATTTTATAATCCAAATACCGGGGAATGGACAGCGGCGCCTGAATCTGTCAACTTTCTCGGTGTAGGATGGTCAGACGATATTCATTGGGGCAGTGTTTATAATGGAAAATATTATACCGACGGCAATCAGGGGGGACCGGCGAAGGTAGCAAATGCCATCTTAGAATACACTCCGCCGATATTTTAAAGCGGAAATCCGCTAAAACATTCATTGACCGGTCCGCAGACGCTGCCGGTTTTTTGATCGTTTACATTTCAATTACCGTGTAATATAATTTAACCATGGCAAACAGGGCAAACGACTGGTTCAGACAGGCTCAGGATGATCTTAAATGGGCAAAGGACACGTTCTCTGCAGGACGATGGGCTCAGGTCTGTTTTATTTCGCAGCAGGTTGCTGAAAAGAGCCTGAAAGCATATGCTCTTTCACTTGAATACGATCAAATTCGCAGTCATTCAATAACTCAAATCTGCAAGGCGCTGAAAATCAACGGAGAACTCGAAAAACTGGGCAAGAAGCTCGATCTGTACTATATCAGCAGCCGTTATCCTGACGCCTTTCCTGAAGGAGCGCCCTTTGAATACTTCACTGAAGAACAGGCTGAAGATGCAGTAAAATCAGCAGAATTTATTCATGCTTTCGTTCAGGAAAAGGCAGCCCTGAAATGAGCAGCATCCTTGTCAAATATGATCTGGACCCTCTCTGCGGAAAAACCGCTGCCGAAGCAATAGCCTCAATAACGGAAAAACTGTCAGGCAGAGTTGAGCAGGCTTACTATTTCGGCAGTTTTAATACCCCTGCATTTAATAAAAACTCAGATATTGATCTGCTGATTGTAACAGAAACCAATACGCCTTTCGTAGAGCGAGCGCTTGAATACTCTGATTTATTGGACCTTTTTCAGGCAGTCGATGTTCTCGTATATACCCCTGCGGAATTTTCCAGGCTTATAACCAATCCCTCTCCCGGGTTCTGGAGAAGTGTAACCGGTAGCTTAGTCCGTATAATCTGAATTGGGCAAAAAAAAAGCCCCTTAAAGGGCTGCTTCTAACATTTTAC
>DMKD01000157.1 GCA_003454605.1 Spirochaeta sp.
TACAAGTGTCCACATCAGTCCACAGAAGGTCCAAAGTTTTATTGGAATATGTTTCCAATTCAGAACTGAGATAATTCTTGAAATCATCAATACTACGGCCTCTGCGCATAATATTGGGATATTGCCTGATAAATTCCAACTGCCATTCAACATATTGATTACAGATGGCGGCAAGATGAGTGCTGTTTGTAAGGGGTGGTATCTGATTATCCATACGGGCGTATTTCAGTGTCAACAGATTACGGCCTGACTGATCAGCTTTCTTGAGGTCGTCAAGATAGCTTTCACAGGTTTCCACGGACCAACCGGCAAATTGGCTGCTGCGATGAAGCTTCATGCTCTCAATATCCGAACGACATGAAGGTTCTTCTCCTGTTGGTACCCGTAGAAACATCTTTACTTCAAGTTCCAGTATACTTTCTACAAGATTTTTTTTTACGCTGTCTTTCTGTCTCAATTCGATGTCTCCTATACAATAGAATCCAACCCAACTCGAAGGGATGTATCTACAATTTTCTGCTCAATTCTCATTCCATAATCATAAAGAAAAGAGCCCTGGTGATTGAGAAGTCCCTGCCTGACTAATTCGTCAATAAGGCGCTCCGCACATCGATCAACACGATTGTATAGTTCTCTTCCCCTTTTCACTGCGATTATCGCTCTGAGATCTTCGGTTATATCAACACCCAGTATTCCAAGGCGGCCAAGTCCCTTGAACAACCACTTATCTATTGGATGGTAAGTACGGTTAAGAAGAAAAACAAGGGAAACTGTTTCATAAATAAATCGGGATTTATGGTGTTCAACCGCGAGGCGGTCGTTCCTTCTGTCAGCTCGCAACAGATTGTACTGTCCATGTTGTGAAGCTGCTTTACATCTTGATGAGATTTTCTTCAGCCAGAGATCCGATGGAAAGTATGTCTTCAATACCTGACGCATATTGCAGAATAACCCTGATCCCTCCCTGAAAATCTCTCCATTAGTGCAGAGAGATAGCGATTCTTCGGGTAGAAGCAGCCAGTCATGCAGATTTTCGGGTGGGTGATCGGTACCAAGAAAGTTTTTATAATAATTTGAAGTAGAAAGAATCCCATCCCGCTGAATCCTTGTATCTAACCTCTTTATCGGACCGAATCCAAGAAAATGGTTATCGAGTTCTTTATAAATTTCCTTCAGCCGGTCAGATTTCTGTCTGTACAATTCTTCCGGTATCCAGATACAAACTCTTGGGCCCCAATCATGGTCACGGGAAAGCTTATCATCATAGCCATAGCATTCTGAACCGGGTCCGGATAATCCAAATGTCATGAGATCCAATTCTTCAGCTGCCAATCTCTCGAACGCCGGGGACACAACTTCATCGTAATAACGACGTGAGAGCTCCATGCCTTTCATTTGACATTCAGTCCTAGCTGTCGACCGATTTCGGCAAATTGTTCACAATCACTTTTACTGAGATTTTCAACATCTTTCATCGCATAAGGAATTCCCAGTCCATCATACTTCCCTGAACCAAAACGATGAAATGGCAGCAGTTCCACTTGAGTGACTGCAGTTTCTTCAGATAGATATTTCATCATACGTCGTTGAATATCAAGCGAGTCATTAAATCCGGGAATAACTGGTATTCTTACAACCATGTTTTCCTGCAGCTCTCCGGCAAGGCGGATATTATCAAGGATCAATTCAATCGGGACACCGGTAAACGAGCGGTGAATATCAGAATCTATATGCTTTAAATCAAAATATAGCAGATCTATTAGAGGTAGGATTAGTTCAAAGGTTTGCCATGGCAGGTATCCGGCGGTTTCAAGAGCTGTATGAAAGCCTTCGTTTTTACATTTTTGAGCCAGTTCTGAAACTGCATCCGCCTGCAGTAATGGTTCACCCCCGGAGAACGTCACACCTCCGCCGGAATCTTTATAATAATCAGTATCTTTTTTGAGTTCTTCCATTATCTCATCAAGAAGCATCCGCCTCCCGACAATTTTACGGGCATTAGTATAACAGACATCAACACATGCACCGCACTGAATACACTTATCAGGATCAGTTATGAATCCGAATAATTCATCATTGTGAATTGCGTCTACAGGACAGGCAGCCATGCATCTGCCGCATGATGTACATTGCTTCCTGTTATACATAATTTGGGGATAGGACAGATGAGATTCTGGATTCTGGCACCAGCTGCAACGGAGATTGCAGCCTTTGAAGAAAACGACGCTTCGGATACCCGGGCCATCATCAGTTGCATATCTTTCAATATCAAAAATCATTGCAGATGGAGTCATCAATAGTGGTTCACCCCACCATACTTTCCACAGGTTTCACCGATTTTCAATTTGGTCGGGATAACAACACGTTTCATGCTGAGCTGATTTTGATCCTGATCCTGTCGGAGTTTCTCCATCATAATTCCAAATGAGCTGCTGCAAAGAGCATCGATATTCTGCTGCACTGCCGTGAGTCTGGTGGTATACAGGCTGTACAAAGGGATATCATCAAATCCTATTAGTGAAATATCACCGGGTATGGAAATATTCATGCTGTTCGCTTTAGTGAGGACTCCAAATGCCATTTGATCGTTAGCACAAAAAATAGCAGAGGGCCAATCAGTCAGGGAAAGATAGTATTCCAAAGCCCCGATACCGGATTCAAAACGAAGATCCCCTCTATAAACCAGATCTGCCCGATATGTGATACCGTGTTTTCCCAGAGTATCCCTATAGCCTCTGAACCGATCTTCAGCAGAGGCCCAATCCCGGGGGCCGGCAACAAAACCGATATTTCTGTGATTCATCTGAATAAGGTATTCTGTTGCCTGACAGCCCCCGAGGTAATTATCGCTTGTTACTTCAGAAATGAGGCCTTCCTGAAAGTGCCGATCCAGGAGGACTGTCTCGGTAG
>DMKD01000326.1 GCA_003454605.1 Spirochaeta sp.
AATGGCCACCGATTGATATTGAGCAGTACCGCTTCTTTACGACAGCTTTTTGCAGATAGTCTTCTCATTGCATCGAATAAGGCATTATCCTCCCTATTTCATTATAACCGAGTCTTGAACTGTCAGGAGAGAAATTTGAAATATATTATTGGAGAGATAATCATAAAAAAGAAATCGATCTGATAATGGATTTTGGACTAAGGAAATATGGAATAGAGATTAAATCAAGTGAAACAGTAAGTGAGAAATATTTTGATGGTCTGAAGTATTGGAGCGAATTATCAAAAATTGGAAAAGAAAACATGTATTTAATCTATGGAGGAAAAGAGAATTCAAAAAGAAATAATATGAATGTAATATCATGGGATAATATATATGATGGTTTGGTAAGACACTCAATATAACAAAATATCAGGAGGCCTACCTTCCGGAATGGAATTGATACTTTAATGTGGTCTAAATTCATTATAATATTTCATGTATGATTTCAGCATATGCATTAAGATTGGGGCGAGTGGGGGGGGGTAGTAATTCCATTGATTTCTGTTTTGGCACTAATTTATTGTTATTACGGGATACAAATAACTTAACCAAGCAAATAATCACGAAAATTCTTTACAAAGATGGTTTTACTGTAATCAATATTTTATCCCTGATAAATGAGTACAGATTTTGTATTTTCGTCCATATATTTCTCCAGATGCTTGATCATCCTGGGCCGAAAAGTCATTGAGTGTTTAACTTCAAGAAACTGCCTTTTCTGCCGGGTTTCCCTGATTATATCAATCTCATCTCCATTATGCTCACGGAAATAGTATAATTCATCCCTCAATCCTCTGTGAGCTATCTGCTTGATACATTCAGATACTATATAGTTTCCAAAAATTGGACCCGCAAGCGGACCATCTTCCCACCTTGAGCCCATTGCCCCATTCAAATAGGCTGCCAGACCTGTATAATGAAAGTATATCTTAGGTGATTTCACTATGCGTTTATTTAGATTAGAATGATAAGATCTTAATAAATATATAATATAAGAAATTTCCAGTACCGAAAGCCAGCGTTTGATTGTCGGCACGCTCACGCCTGGCGATTTTGCATAGTGTGAGGCATTAAGCTGCTGTGAGATATTTGCTGAAAGCAGTTTTATAAATCGTGAAAAATCATGAATGTCGCTGATATTGGATATTGAACGGACATCACGCTGAATATAGGTCTCAATATAGGATCCATACCAGGCTTCATTGGCATTGTAATTTCTCATTACCTGTTCGGGATAGCAGCCGTTTTCGATTGCAATATCAGTATCAGGAAGCTCTGAAATATCGAAGGGAAGCAGTTGCAGAAGGCCGATACGGCCGGCAAGAGTCTCTGAGATGTCATGCTGCAGCGTGAATTGGCTCGAGACTGTTAGTACATATCTGCCGTATTCCTGTCTTCCCTCATCAACTTTTCGCTTGATGAGGTTGAAGATTTTCGGATATTTTTGCACTTCATCAAAAATTACTTTGTCCCCATAGGTTGATATGAATCGTTCAGGAGCGTCCTCACGCTGGTCAACTATTCTATAGTCACCAAGCAGGTGCTTTATCAGTGTTGAATTACCGGATTGGCGGGGTCCGGTAAGTGCTACGACCGGGAAAATGGTAAGATATTCCAGCAGAAGATGTTCGATCGCTCATGTTTGATATTACATAGAAAATTATTATATGGGATGTTAAATATGTCTTTCGTACAGGCGAACTCAAGAATAGATTGGCCTGTGGCTGTGGAAAAACTGAAGCATGGTAGAGTAAAATGCAGTAGAATTTCTTTTATTGCATACTTGGACCTTTCCATATATCATATTAACTTATGGAACGAAAAATTATTGATGGAATAAATGCTGTTAAATTAATATACCCCGAAGCCAGGTTTATTATCTTTGGATCTGAGGCTACTGATTCTGCGAAAGGGGATAGTGATGTTGATATCTGTGTGGTTTTTCCTGAAATTAAAAAGGACTCATTTGCACTTGCAGCTGAAATAGCAAAAGAAATTCGTAAGTATCTGGACAGGGCTCTGGATGTAATTGTTGTTGATGAATTAAATTTTAATAAACGCAGCAAGGATACCTGGACATTGGAACACACCATCAAATCTGAAGGAATCGCAGTATAATGCTTAATGGGACGAAGGAGTGGGTAGATTTTGCAGAAAGGGATTACGAAGCTTCTATGCTGCTGGCAAATTCACATACCCCTTCTTTTGAAATTATAGCTTATCATTGCCAGCAGGCTGCTGAAAAATATTTAAAAGCGATGCTTATCGAAAATAATAAACCAGTACCACATATTCATGACCTGGGGAAGTTGAATTTAGAGTGCAGCAATTTCCAGGCTGAATTATCTGTTATTCAGGATATCTGTGAAAGACTGACCCCTTTCGGAACTGTTACTCGATATCCGGGTAGTTCGATGCAGGTTGGTTCTGAACATTTACCTTTGATCATTTCCTGGACAGAAGAAATCAGAAAGATTATTCGAAATCAACTAGGAATTTCCTGACTGCACTGAGGATGGTCTGGCAGGATTCTCCATCCTTTTAGAAAAATTGAAGCAGCCGTAAAATTTCTGAGTATAACTATATGTGGGAACATAGCTAAAATCAGAACTGAGAAAGAAGGACCGGGAGTATCAGCACGGGGGCATAAACCTTCTTCAGGAAATCTTCGAGCGGAATTTTTCCGATTTCGTCAGAGTGTATGAGGATGACTATGCTGATCGTTATGGAAAATACCGTCTCGAACGCATCCAGACAATCGGAGAACATTTTCTTGCCTGCGGAAATTATTTAAACGGTGTGGTCCGAATCCGCTGTACAAACCCCGAATGCTGTCATGATTGTTTCCGGCCTTTCAGCTGTAAAGGTTTCTATCTTTGCCCGTCATGCAGTCAGAAAAGAACAATACTTATGGCAGAACACCTTACAGAAGAGGTGCTTCTAAAACTGCCGCATAGGCAGTTAAAAACAACATGATCAACGAGGGGTTCGCCAGAAATCTGCTGTCCTGGAAGAACTCAGGCTTCAGTATTGACAACTCGGTGCAGATACTTAACGACAAGGCAAGAATAAATCTATCGTACTATCACTCGGACTCCAGTTAGTCTCAAGAAGCTGCGATATGAGCCATTCAAGGGTAGGGTCCTGTTTCATCCCCAATATAACCAGTACTTTGGTGAGAATGTTCATATGTTTGAAGGATGTGATTTTCTGGCTGAGCTGACTCAATATATTCCTCCCAAAGGAATCCAGTATATTCGCAGGTACGGCACATATGCTTCCAGGACCAGGGGGAAATGGTCTGAACATCCTGAGATTGTAAGACATGCGCCAGAAGGCTGGAAGGTAACTCAAAATAACTTGACCTTAGATGAAGAGGTTCTCGAAGAAACTGAATGCGATATTTCCGACAAGGCAAGCAGGAAAACCTGGGCACGGCTGATAGCAAAGATCTATGAAATTGATCTTTTTGTTTGTCCGAAATGCGGTTCGAAAATGAGAGTGATTGTAGTAATTCAGGATGTCGCTGAGATCAAGAGGATCCTGAAACATCTGAAGGAGATTGGACGATCGCCTCCCGGTGTGAATTATTCAGAAATATTAGATTAATTATTTATTCGGAGTGCTATGACGGGAGTGGTATGCACCGCTGTTGGAGAAGGACGCTGTTTTGATGGGTTTTTAGCTTGGGAATACAAGAAAAACTGACAAAGAGGGATCCCTTTGATTTTTTTGGGCAGGATTTCGCTACACTTCCGGGAAATTCTTTTCGCAGGGAATATAACTTTACCTATCAATAATATAACTATTCCGGCATGGCCGTTTTCACTTAATAGGAATATCTTGCCACAAGACTTCCTTAACTATCTGACCCGTGTAAGGGAAGGCAGAACCCGTCGAAGTATACTGAGGCAGTGCAGATTTGTATGAAGCTTAAATGAATCTTCCCGGGGATACCTGAAAGATTTCAGCGAGCTTATGAGCAGTTGCCTTACTAATTCCTCTGGAGCCGTTTTCCATTGCTGAAACATTCTGCTTAACCATTCCAAGTTTTGCTGCCAGTTTCGGTTGACTCATGCCTGCTCTTTTTCTGTATCTTTTAAGAGTTTTACCAGGAGTGCTGCTTTTTGCAATATTCTGATACCACTTGGTTTCCGTAATATCTATGAGTGCTTCCTCATCGTTAATAATCTCTATGTTCTCATAATGCTCTTCCAGAAAGCTAATTAGCTCAGCGGGAATCATTTCAGCTGATATTTCAATATGGGGCTTTTTCACGACTGCCAACATAATAAATCTCCAATTCCATGGTTTTGTCAGAAAGTATTTTCCAACATGCAACCCATCGATAACTTAGATGACAATAAAAAGTGTTTTTCTTATCATCGAGCGGGCTGAAATTAGGCCACCCCTTAAGGATTGGTCCAATAGCCTTTAAATCTTCAATAAGGTCAAAAAAATCTTCTTGCCTCGGCTTCGGCATTTTTACATTGTACACATTACTATTGTAACCTAAAAATGGTTACCAATCAAGGAGGATCTAATTATAATATTTTGTGGGATCTTGTTTTATTAATTGGCTCTTTTCCTATCCACCAGGAAACCACAGTTCATCTGCAGCCCCCGGCGGTAAGCTTTCTTTATTTGTTAATAGGCCACCATCGTTGTCCCGCCATTGCCTTCAAGAGCAGCCTCTAAATTGTCCACATCAGTAATTATAACCTTATTCTGAGGATTTGCTTGAATGAACTCAATAGATGCCATTATCTTGGGTGCCATTGATCCGACGCCGAAATGTCCTTCATTATGGTAATAACGCGCCTCTGCAAGAGTCAATCGAGAGAGTGTTTTCTCATCCGGTTTGCCGAAGTTCAGGCATACCTGCGGTACGCTGGTTATAATTATCAGGGTTTTGGCACCTACTGAAAGTGCTATCTTCATGCTTGCAAGATCTTTGTCTATAACACAGTCTATTCCTTCGAGAGTTTTATCCTCTTCATAGAATACAGGGATTCCTCCGCCCCCGCCTGAAATAACTACATAGTTTCGTTTGAGAAGCAGCTTGATAGCGTCCTTCTCTACAATATCAATCGGATAGGGTGAGGCAACATATCTGCGCCAGCCGCGGCCTGAATCTTCTTTAATGGTCCAGTCGGTTGCAGCTGCAAGTTTT
This sequence comes from Spirochaeta sp., assembly GCA_003454605.1. Classification (GTDB taxonomy): domain Bacteria; phylum Spirochaetota; class Spirochaetia; order UBA9216; family UBA9216; genus Thalassospirochaeta. The sequence continues at coordinate 5,216 of DMKD01000326.1, forward strand.
TTGGCTTCTTCCTGATTGTAAAAAGGACCGATCGGTTTTGTAGGATTTTTCAATGACGGATCATTCTGATCAACGAGGATCTGGGTAGGAATGGTTACTACATTGCGCCATGTGTCGGCTTTTATCATCATGTTCTGCAGACACTGCTCAATCATATATCCCATAGAACCCTCAGTCATTGCATCAGCTACTCCTAATGGAACCTCGGGTACGCTTTCTCTTGCCGAATCAACCATCAGCATCAAATTTCCTACTTGCGGACCGTTTCCGTGGGTTAGAACAAAATTGTACCCTTTTTCCAACAGGTTTACGATGGGTTTCATCGACGCCCTGGTGTTCGCGAACTGCTGGTGGATATCGCCCTTTTCACCTTTTCTAATGATTGCATTACCCCCAAGTGCTATTACTGCGAGATCCTGCGATTTTTTAGTTGCAACTAGTGCTTTTCTCATGCTGCCTCCTGCATAAACTGTATCAGTTTAGATTGTTATCAGTATAGATTGGCTTTTCAAATCCCGCAACTTCATTTTAAAGGGCTTGACGAAGGAGGGATTCCGCACGAAAATGGGGTAATGGAAATGAATATTGCATTTAATGTGTTTATGATAATTGGTATTATGCTTCTGCTTGCAGCCGTTGTAACCATGGTTTTTTTGATCTATCGGTACATTACCGGAATGAGATCTCAGGGGTTTTTCGGCGGAAAGAGAGAAGATGAGAAGAAATGACAGGGTCTGGTGGAGCATATTTGCTCTGTTAGTAGTAGTTCTACTTGTGCTTAGATTCTGTCAGTGAGGTGAAAATGAAAAAGATATTTATTCTGTTTTTTATCTTCCTGGCTGCGGGGGCGGCTGCAGCTCAAGATGTTCAGGATGAATTTTTAGGGCAATGGCAAATCACCGCGGGAGTAATTGAGCAGGAGGACGGACTGCTTGTTTCTTCAGATGCTGTTTACTCATTCCCGTATCTGGGATTAACCCAATTGGATTTTCTGGATAGCGGTTTTGTTGTTTTTTCAATATCAACAGAAGAATATCGGGCTTTTTACGAAATAGATGTACTTGATTTTGATAATTATCATATCAGCTGCAGCTTTAAAAACGGTGAGGTATTTCTGCTTAAGCTGGTAAGGACTGCAGAGGGCTGGAGATATCTGTATAGAATTACCGAAGGCTCTGTACTGAAGGGGGAAGCTGCAGTTGAGGATGAGGAAGCGGCCGAAGAGAAATTATCTGATAGCGAGAGCGAATCTTCTCCCGAAGAATCTCAGGAAGAACCCTTGTCCAGTTTATATACGGGTATGATGACCAGGTTAAGGTGAGGATAACAAAGTGGATCTAGGTAGAATTGGATTATTTATAGTGATAGGCGGTGTCAGTATCTATTACGGTCTGAAACAGGGGCGTATGTCAATGATGATTTTGGGTATTGTCATTGCTGTTGCCGGAATCTTGAATGTTGTAATTCAGAGCAGAAAAAACAAGGACGATGAAAACGATAAATGAAATATACAAAGCTTATTCTCTCCGGCGGCTACCGTGAAACCGGCATCCAGACCCGCGGACTTACAACTGCCGCAAGGCGTGAGGGCTTTCGTTTTGATCAGTTTTATCTGAAAACAGAAGCAATAATAGAGAAAAAGAATATCACCAAGGTTCTGATAGAGTGCCGGCAGGATTTTTCTTCCGGAATATTCTCAGGTCTGGAAGAGATTCGAGAACGTATTGAAGCTCTGAAACTCAGTGGTAAGGAAGTTTATTTCTATACCCATACCTATGGTGTTCAGGAGCTCTTTCTTTCGGCTGTCTGCTCATACCGATTGATTCATCCGATGGGTAACCTGAGGTTTTTCGGCCTTTCATATTCTTTTCTGTTCGCAAAGAGGGTGATCAGGCGTTTTGGGATCGATGCTGAAATAATAAGGCGCGGCAGCTACAAGAGTGCCGGGGATCGTTTTCGAACCGATAGCTTAGACCTGGCGAACCGTGAACAGTATGAGCATTACCTTTCATCTGTAATGCAGGTGATTCGAGACGGAGTTAAATCAGGATTTGATAAATCTGATGAAGATATCGACGATCTGCTTGAGGGTGAGGTTTTGAATTCTGATGCTGCAGCCGATGCCGGATGGATAGATGAAATTGTAACCCTCAGCGATTTTATTACCCGGTGGGATGAGCAGAAGGACCGTGAGTTCAAGTTTAAAAGGATGCCGCAGAAAGCCGGGAAACGGCGGTTGTTCAGGGAAGAGCAGATTGCAGTGCTTGTTTTCGAGGGTGCTGTTGTAGAAGGATATTCTAAGCGTGACCCTCTGATGGGACAGGCCGTGGGTGCCGAGTCATTTAAACCCGTTATAAAAAAGCTGCGGGAAGACAAGAAGGTGAAGGCTGTGGTTTTCCGGATCAATTCCGGCGGAGGTTCCGCCTTTGCTTCAGAAGATATTACCGCAGAGCTTAGACTCCTGGCCGCTGAGAAACCTTTAATCGTGTCGATGTCCGAGGTTGCCGGCTCCGGTGGATACTGGATGTCATGCTGCGGCAGGAACACCTTCGCTATGCCGACCACTCTGACCGGCTCCATCGGAGTCATCAGCATGCATTTATCATGGAGAAGGCTCCTTGATATGACAGGCCTCACCCATGATACGATCAGGGAGGGCGAGCATGCCGACGCCGGAACCCCATTTCGTGAGTTGACCGATGAAGAGAAGAAGATGGTCGATATGGAAATCGAAGATATGTATGACGGTTTCATTAACATGGTTGCTGAGTCGAGGGATAAAACGACTGAAGAGATAGATGCTCTGGCCCGCGGGAGAGTCTGGCCTGGCATGACCGCGTCGAAGCACAATTTGATCGATTCCATTGGGGGATTATCAGATGCTGTCAGTGCTGCCGTCCGTGAGTCGTCCCTGAAAAAACCGACTGTCAGATTTTATCCGGAACTGAAGCATGGTTTAATTGAACGGATAGTAATGAATATGTCCGGTAATGATGGCGATATGGACGTGTCGGCAACATTAACAGCTCTTAAAAATATGCTGTCGGGCGGCAGCCTTAACACAGGTCCTGCCGCTCTAATGGAAGAGGTCTTATTTAAATGGAATTAGATAATTTTTTCAGGAAGGCAATTGCAGCTGCCGAGCATTACAGTTCCTCAACCGGGGTTTCTTGTAAGGTGATTGATACCGATGGAAAGAGAATCGGATCAGGGGAGTCTTCCGGGTATGGGGATGAGTTCTGCAGGCAGTTAGAGAAGAATTTCCCCAACAATGAACTCAACTGTAATCAGGTGCACCGATACGGAAGCTATCAGGCGGAACGATTTGGAGGGAAGTACATGTTCTTCTGTCCGATGTCACTGCTTCACTGGACTTCTCCCTTGTTTAAAAATGGTGCAATTGTAGGTGCCCTCGTCTGCGGGCCGGCTCTGATTATTGATTCAGAAGATTTTATACGCAATGATCTGATATCCGGAAAGAATCTTCCGGCATCTGATGTTTTCAGGCTTATGAAGCTGGCTGCTGATATCCCGTCAATTACAACTGAGAAATCACGGAGCCTTTCAGAATTACTATATCTTACTGCTTCCGGGATTTCCGAACTTGATCATATCGAATATCAGCTTCATCAGGAGGATTCCGAACAGCAGAAAGATATTTCCGAGTATATTCAATACATCAAAACAATGGAGAAATCCGAAGCCGAAATTTCAAGATATCCCTTTGAGAAAGAAACTGATCTCATCGACTATATCGAAAACGGGGAAACTAAACGGGCAAGGGCAGTTCTGAATGAGATCCTTGGAAATGTCTTTTTCTCATCCGGAGGCGACATAAAGGTGATTCGTGCCAGGGTCCTTGAGCTAGTAGTTCTTCTGTCCCGTGCGGCAGTACGGGGCGGCGCTGATGCCGAGCAGATTTTCGGAATGAATTACCAGTATATCAGCAGAATAAATTCCTTTTTAAGCGTCGAGACAATTGCCTCATGGCTGTCCAGGGTTATCGTGAAATTTTCAGAGCTTGTATTCGATATGCGCGAGATAAAACATGCTGATGCAATACAAAGCTCCATGCAGTATGTTAGGGAGAACTTCCAGAGCAAGATTTCGCTGGATGAAGCCGCAGCTGCTGTAAATCTATCTCCCTCTTATCTCAGTAAGCTTTTTAAAAAGGAGCTTAATCAGAACTTCAATAATTATTTGAATCACATAAGGGTTGAGAAAAGTAAAAATTATCTATTAAATACCGAGATTCCGTTAATTGACATTGCAGGTATGTGCGGTTTTGAGGATCAAAGTTATTTCTCAAAGGTATTTAAAAAATTTGCCGGCAGTTCTCCGGGGAAATTCCGTGAAAACCGCGGAAGACCGCCCTCAGATAATCATGAGATCCACGACTGATACTCTGATTCCAGCTGAATTGGAGTATTCCGCAATATTTAACAAAAATTAACAAAATAATTCAATACGATCTCATAGATTACGGGTGATAATTCCTTAAAATAAATTAACATGACTTATATGAAGGGAAGAGGAGTGAGATTCTCCCGTGAGCGCGTCACTGTATTTAACAGAGGAACTCTGTTTCAAGCCAGATCACTTCAAGTAGGTAATATGTCATACTCGAATTCGCGTACAGTGAGAGTTGCAACGAAGAGAGAGGACAAGTATGGCAGATTTTGAAAAAATTTCCGAGCTGATGCAGAAGGGTAAGGCTGATGAGGTTAAACAGCTTTGTGCTGAAGCACTCGAAGAGGGTGTTGCACCTAAAGACGTTCTCGATATGGCGCTTTTGGCAGCAATGAACATAGTAGGTGTGAAGTTCAAAAATAATGAGGTTTTTGTTCCTGAAGTACTTATTGCCGCACGAGCAATGAATTTTGGTCTTGAAATTCTTAAACCCGCAATGGTTGATGATGATATTGAAGAGATCGGTAAGGTTGTTATCGGTACGGTTAAGGGTGATCTTCATGACATTGGTAAAAATCTTGTAAAGATCATGTTTGAAGGCAAAGGTCTAACTGTAATTGACCTTGGCGCAGATGTGTCCGCTGAAAAGTATGTTGAAGCAGCTTCGAATGAAAATGCGAACGTAATTGCTTGTTCAGCCCTTCTTACCACGACAATGACTCAGATGGAGGCAATTGTAAAAGCCGCAGAGGATGCAGGTATTAGGGATAAAGTTACAATTATGGTCGGTGGAGCTCCAGTTACCCAGAAATTCTGTGACAGTATCGGTGCAGATATCTATGCTGCAGATGCAGCAACTGCATCAGAAAAAGCCCTTGAGGTTTGTACAAAATAATAAAATTAAGCTCTGGAGTAATTCAGGTCTATTTATTATTTACAAAAGCCGTCCTGTGTGGGGCGGTTTTTTTGTTTTTATTTACTGACGGCAGCGGCTTTTAAGTGCAAAAAATAGTTAATAAATACAAGATGTATCGGGGTTTCAACTCTACTATATATGCATACCCAATATTATGGAGAAAACAATGACTGGTAAAGAGAAGGTCCTTGCTGTACTGAATAAAGAAAAAATTGCTTCAATTCCCTGGCTTCCATTTGCCGGAGTGCATTCGGGAAGGTTGAAAGGGTATACAGCCCGTGAGGTATCCACCGATGCTGCCAAACTGATAGAATCACTGCGTGAAGTGAACAAGCTTTATAAACCGGATGGACAGCCGATTATGTTTGATCTTCAGATTGAGGCTGAGATCCTCGGCTGTGAACTGCTATGGTCTGAAGATGCACCACCCACAGTTTCGACTCATCCTCTATCGGATACTGCTGATATTCCCGAGCATATTCCTGCTGTGAATGAAGGAAGGATCCCGCTTGCCATTGAGGCTATGAAGGCTATGAAAGGTGAGATCGGTGATACCACAGCTCTCTATGGTCTGATTACCGGTCCTTTTACCCTTGCATCACATCTTAGAGGAACCAACATCTTCATGGATATGATCATGAATCCTTCTTATGTTACCGAGCTTTTAGGCTATTGTACCAAGGTTGCAAAGGCAGTCAGCACTTTCTACATCGAGGCCGGTATGGATGTTATTGCTGTGGTTGACCCGCTTGTTTCGCAAATCTCTCCTGATCACTTTGGTGAGTTCATGGATAAACCCTTCGCTGAGGTCTTTGATCTCATCAGGGCTGCCGGAGCTAAATCTTCTTTCTTTGTCTGCGGAAACGCTTCAGCGAATATTGCGCCTATGTGTAAGACAAGACCCGACAGTATATCAGTTGATGAGAACGTGAATCTTGCAACTGCAAAGAAGATTACCGATGAATACAATGTGGTCATCGGCGGAAATATTCCTTTGACTTCAGTGATGCTTTTTGGAACTCAGCAGGATAATATGAAGAATACTGTCGATTTAATTGACAGCGTGGATAATACAGATCTCCTGATCATTGCTCCGGGTTGCGATATGCCTTATGCTACTCCGGTCGAAAACACCATCGGTGTTCAGCAGGCGGTACATCAGACTGAGCAGATTCGGGAGATGGTCAAGAACTATGAGGGTACTGAAATTGAGTTTGAAGGTGAGCTTCCGGATTATAATAACCTTGAAAAACCATTTATCGAAGTTTTTACCCTTGATTCAATTACCTGTGCTGCCTGTACTTATATGAAGGCTTCAGCAGTTGATATCAAAGAGCATTTTGGGGACAAAATTGATATGATTGAATATAAGTACACCGACCCTCAGAATATTGCCAGATGCAAGGTTATGGAGGTGAAACAGCTTCCAAGTATTTATATTAATGGTGAGCTGAAGTATTCATCTATTATTCCTAACAGAAGCGAATTCATCGCTGTGGTAGAGAAATGTCTGTAGACAAAATGTCATCAGAACGCCGGATCCCTCTTGTTCTTGTCTCGGGCTTTTTAGGTTCGGGCAAGACAACATTTTTAAATCATCTTTTTGACAGTTTTCCCGAGCTTAAGTTCGGGGTAATTGTCAACGACTTCGGCGAGCTCGGAATTGATGCTGCTGAGCTGAACACTGCTGATGGTACTGTTGTCCATGAACTGAACAATGGTCAGATTTTCTGTTCCTGTCTTGCCGGATCATTTATAAAATCTGTCTCTGCTTATGCTGATCTCGATATTGACTATCTGCTTGTAGAAACCTCCGGCCTGGCCAAACCCTCGCCTCTTCTTGAGATAATCGAGGCAATAAGGAAGATGAGCGGAGAGCGCTTCAGTTATCATGGCATGATCAGCCTTGTTGACAGCGGCACCTATCTTAAATTATCCGAAGTCCTTAAGGCTGTTAATGAGCAGATTGCCTATAGTGATATAGTTGTTCTGAACAAAGTCGATACTGCTGACGCCGGCACAGTAAAAAGAGCTGAGATGAAAATATTGTCGGTGAATCCTGATGCTGAAATTATAAGGACTGAGTTCGGCAGAATCGAAAGAGAAGTATTTCTCGGCCTTGAGAAGAAGGAGCAGATTCCGGGGCTGGACAGGCGATATTCGGGTTGGGGTGATGCAGGAAGGCCGGTGCCTGTGCTGTTGAAAAGTGAATCTCCCGTTAAGATGGCTGCTTTAGAAGATTTTGTGAATAATCCCGGTGGCGATTTTCTACGAATGAAGGGCAGGCTTAATACCGATGCAGGGTTCGTATTCGTCGACTTCACAGTCGCAGGCGGGAAGATAAATAAAAATATAAGTAAAAGCAGTGCAGAAGAAGGACTTGTTATTATTCTGCCTGCAGATGACTCTATCGTGGCTGCGGTGAAACAGCGCGCGCTGGAAATCTTTACATTGGTGGCATAGAATGAATATAAAAATAAATATCGACGGTGATTCTATAAGAACTGAAATCGGGCAGGGTGACAGCCTGCTCGAGGCAATTAATAATGCCGGCATTGAGGGCTTCGATGCTCCATGCGGAGGCAAGGGGACGTGTGGAAAATGCCGCATCACCATCGAGAACGCAGAAACTCTCCCTCCCCTCGATGGTGCTGAAAAAAAGTCACTTTCGGAAGATGAGATAAAAGGAGGGGTGAGACTGGCCTGTCGTGTGTTTCCTGAATCGGAAATGGAGATAACTGTTTCTGCTTCAGGAAGAAAGGCTGCAATCCAATCCGAATTTGAAGGTGCTGTAAGCAGCGCTGTTTTAGATGACAAGTCAATACTATGCAAGCTTTTTGTGGAGGTTCCGACACCGTCAATTGATGATCAGAGATCGGATCTTCAGCGGCTGATAGATTCAATAGCTCCGAAACCGATTCGATTGCCTATGGAGCAGATACGAGCTCTGCCGGGGATCCTGAGAGAAAACGATTCTAAAATTACGGTAGTATCGTTTTTCAATGAGTGGATCGCGGTTGAGAGCGGTGATACATACGAGAAATCCTACGCGGTCGCAGTGGATATAGGCACGACAACAGTCGTAGGCTATTTGGTGGAAATCTCCGGAAATAAACGGGGAAGGATCATCGAGCATGTTTCGGGGCTAAACAGCCAGAAGGGATACGGCGCCGACGTTGTTTCCCGTATTGAGTATTGTATGCGGAACGAGGGCGGGCTTGAAGAGCTGAAAGGACGAATAACCAGTCAGATTAACGGGATTATCGCAAAGCTTGCCGAAAAAGCCGGAATTGATTTGAAGCTGATTAACCTTATTACAATTGCCGGTAATACCACCATGACCCATATTTTTTCCGGTTTTAATCCTGAAGGGATAGCCGCGGCTCCTTTTATACCAGTTGTGAATGATTTAACAGCATCAAAGGCAGCTGATTTCGGATTTGAGCTGCATGACAGCTGTTTTTGTGTTGTGCTGCCCGGAATCGCCTCCTATGTAGGTTCGGATATCACCTCGGGGATAATCGCGACAGGAATGCACGAATCGGAAGAACTCTGTCTTCTTATAGATGTCGGTACAAATGGAGAGATAGTTCTCGGGAATAAATACGGTCTTACCGCATGCTCTACTGCAGCCGGCCCGGCGCTCGAGGGTGCCAATATAAGCTGTGGTATGGGCGGTGTCCCCGGTGCTATAAGCAGTTTGATGGCTGCGGAGGTACATGGGAATGAGGTGTTCAGTTACAGCGTTATCGAGGATGTCGAACCAGTGGGAATTTGCGGATCCGGAATAGTTGATGCTGTGGCAATATTTGTCAAGGCGGGTTTAATCGACAATACCGGCCGAATCCTGACAGAGGAAGAACTGGCCGAAGCCGGAGTTCACAAGAGCTGGATAGACTGTGTAGTCCGGGAAGATGGTAAGTCCGGTATAAAAATAGCGGATGAAATTATGCTTAGCCAGAAGGACATCCGGGAGATACAGATGGCGAAGGGTGCTATTGCTGCCGGTGTTAACACTCTCCTTGCTGAAACCGGTAAAACTTCAGATGATGTTAAGAAGCTCTACATAGCCGGAGGTTTCGGCGCTGCGATGAATAAAACGAGTGCAGCCGCCGTCGGACTATTCCCCCCCGAACTGGAAGAAGTGGTGGAGATTGCAGGTAATACAGCCGGTAAAGGAGCTGTTTTATCAGCCCTTTCCGAGAATGTCCTGACTGATATGAGGAAAGTTGCAAGGAATGTTAAATACATAGAGCTGTCTACCTCGGTGTTGTTTCAGAATGAATATATGATGTCTATGTACTTTCAGTCATAGACTGTCTGAAATCTTTTAGTAAATATTTCGAGAATGAAAAAAGCCGCTGTTTTCAGCGGCTTTTTTGTGTTCAGGAGGCTCTTATCTGATGGCCAGCTCTGTTTCTTTATCGAAAAAGTAGACTTTATCGTCATCGGGGGAGAAGAATATATCGTCATCAACCTTGAAGGTCATTGTCGGAGCAACCTTAGCAATTATACTGCTTTGATTGGTGGTGAGGTGAAGCTGAATTTCATCTCCAAGCTGTTCAATAACCTGTACTGTGGCAGTGATGGAGTCTTCTTTGGAGCCTTTGGTATTAACCTGTAGGTTTTCAGGTCTCACACCCATCATCACAGCCTTGCCGTTGTAGGTCTCAAGTTTTTTTGCTATATCGCCTTTAATCTCAATCTTGAAATCGCCCTCATCGGCTATTACCTTCTTGCCTTCCTTTGAAATGGTTACAGGCATGAAGTTCATAGGAGGTGAACCGATGAAACCTGCAACAAAGAGGTTGTCCGGTTCGTTGTAGAGGTTGAGAGGGCTTCCGATCTGCTGGATAAAGCCGTCTTTCATTACGACAATCTTGTCGGCCATCGTCATAGCTTCAATCTGATCATGGGTAACGTATACCATGGTGGCTTTGAGTTTGTTGTGCAGGCCGGATATTTCAGCACGCATCTGAACTCTGAGTTTGGCGTCAAGGTTTGACAGGGGTTCATCAAAAAGGAAGACTTTTGGATGCCTGACTATTGCACGTCCTACGGCAACACGCTGTCGCTGACCGCCTGATAAAGCTTTAGGTTTTCTTTCAAGAAGATTTTCAATACCGAGAATGCCCGCTGCTTCATTTACAAGTTCTTCAATTTTTTCTTTTGGGAATTTTCTAATTTTAAGACCGAAGGCCATGTTGTCATAAACAGTCATATGCGGATAAAGAGCATAATTCTGAAAAACCATTGCTATATCACGATCTTTAGGCGGAACATCGTTCACTACTTTATCATCGATTTTAAGTGTCCCTTCCGATATTTCTTCAAGACCCGCTATCATTCTCAGGGTTGTTGATTTTCCGCAGCCTGATGGACCGACAAGAACAACAAATTCCTGATCCTTGATATCAATATTTACACTATCAACTGCCTTAACATCACCAGGATATATCTTCGTAATGTTTTCTAATTTAACTGTAGCCATAATTCCTCCTGTTTATTCCCGTCCCTATGGATGGTTAATCTTAGCATTGTTTCAGTAAGGTGTCAAACAAAACCTCAACAATAGTCAAATAAAGGTGAAACAATACTAAGACAATATCAAAACAATTGGCTTGCAGTCGCATGAAAGCTGGAGTATGATGGCAGAACGGGAGTATTGATGAGAGAATTGCTGTACCGGAAAATTTCCGGGGAAATAACGGAAGATATTATCAGCGGGAAGCTGACTGAGGGGGCGAGACTGCCGGGGGTTCGTGAACTTGCAGAGCATTGGGATGCGAGTGCGAATACCGTTTTAAAAGCTCTTGATGAGCTTGAAACAGGCGGTTACATACGAAAAACCCGCGGTCGGGGAATTTTTATCGAACCTCGATCGTCCTGGTCCGGTATAGCTGAAAAACGTTCCAGGCTCGAGCTGATTCTGCATGATCTTGAGCGGCCCTTCAACAGACTGATTGTAAGCGCGGTTGAGAAGGCTGCCGCTGATTCAGGATATAAACTTTCAATCAGAAGCTCGGAATCAGCCGAACTCGGCGAGGGGGCGGCCGGAATCATTGTTCCGTACTCTGTTGATGCAACAGACGGGAGAACGGCGGCAGTAAACGGATCAGAGGCTGCCGCTCCGGTTATTTATACAGGCGAGTTTAATCCACCGCATGATTTTACCGGCAGCTACATAGTCGCCGATACCTATGGAGGCTTTTACAGGGCTGCCGAACTGCTTCTTGCGGCGGGTCGGGAAAGGATAGCCTATATAGGATCCTCAGATCGGCTGGATGATGAACCGGGCTGGAATGCAGTACGTGATTTACTTGTCGGCACCTCATTCGGCTTCAACCGTGAATATTCTGTATCCGCCGGAGGTCTTGATCCGGCATCAGGGACTGCTGCGATGGAAAGGCTGCTGATTAATGGCGAGTATCCCGATGCAGTCATCTGCGGAAACGATATCCTTGCAGCCGGGGTCTACAAGGCCTGCAGGGCCATTGGTTTGTCAATTCCGGATGATCTTGCTGTTATCGGGGCTGGTGATCAGGATATTGCGCCTCTGCTTGAACCACCTTTGACAAGCCTCAAGTTTCCGGCAGTTATAATGGGTCTGATGGCTGTTAATTATTTAGAGGCTGTTGAAACAGGTAAAATAGCCGGGATTGAAATACTGCGCGCCCGTCTTGATATGGAGCTGGTTGTTCGCGGTTCAGCCCTTTCGGGCGGCCGTGATGAAGCTGATTACTCTGATGATGGGGCGCACTGGCTGTAAAAGCTCGAACTAATGCAGGGCTACCAACGGGTTATGCCCGTGTACCCGGTCTTTTACAGCAAGTACTGTAAACGGTTTTTTAAGATGCTGATGAAAGAGAATATCGTGGCCGAGGCATAGTCCCATTTCGATTACCAGATCAGCACGGCTCTCATTCACTGCGAAAGCCTGTCCGATCGGGTTACAGTTAACCCCGCCTTTCAGATTATCGCTTACTTCGCTTTCCTTGACTCCGTTGACTGTACATCTGAATGACAGTACTTTGAATTCTGCTTCTTTAAAAATGTTCATCAGTTTGACGGCTTCTTTTTCCATTGAAAAACAGTATGCTATTCCAATATTTGAATAATCCTGCAGTCCGGCGAACTCAATGATTTCATCAACCCTCGACAGAGTTCCTGCTCTGCCGCCGGCCACGAGTTTGTCGGCATTTTCATATAGAGGAACAGCACCGCTCTGCTTATAGACAGCAACCACCTCATCATGACGGCCGTTGCAGTCTTTTGCATTAAGTTTACAGTCTTTATTTGCACAGTTTAAACAGTTCATTTTTTCTCCAGTAGTTTTTCAAGTTCAGCTGTCAGTTCTGAGAAACGGCTCATTGCCGCCCGTACCGGTTCGGGGCTGCTCATGTCGACTCCGGCTGCCGCGAGAGATTCCAACGGATATTTAGATCCGCCTGATTTGAGAAAATTCAGATATTGAGCGCAATCCGCATCATCGCCGGCGAGAACCTTTGAGGATAATGCAATTGCCGCGGCAAGGCCAGTAGAATATTTATAGACATAGAATGCACGGTAGAAATGTGGTATTCTCAGGCCTTCAAGGTCGCTTTCCTCGAAGAGCTCCACATTCGCTCCAAAGTACTTCTCAAGCAAACCCAGGTAAAGTTTTCGGACAGAGTCAACCGACAGCGGACGGCCTTCCTCAACCATCTTATGGGCAAGATGTTCGAATTCGGCGAACATTGTCTGCCGAAAAATGGTGGCAATTATATCGTCAACCTGTTTGCCGATGAGATATGCCTTCATGGAATCTGTTTCGGCATTATCATAGAGATACTTTGCCAGCAGCTGTTCGTTGAAGGTTGATGCTACCTCAGCCTCGAATATTGTATAGTTGTAATGCTGGAAGGGGTTGCTGCGGATGGAGTACCAGGAGTGCATTGAATGACCGCCCTCATGAGCAAGGGTGAATACATCACGCAGTACATCTTCCTTGTAGTTTATCAGGATATACGGATCTCCAGCGTAAGAACCGGCAGAGAATGCACCCGAGCGTTTGCCTTTATTTTCGTAACGATCAACCCATCCGCCGGTGAATCCGTTTTTGAGGGTTGTGCAGTATTCGTTCCCAAGGGGAGCAAGTGCTTTAATTATCACTTCAACGGCCTCATTGTATGTATGTTTTACATGTACATCGCCTATAAGCGGAGCATAGACATCATAATGGGCAAGCTTTTCGACTCCTAATGCCTTGCGTCTAAGTTCATAGTATCTATGCAGAGACGGCAGGTTTTCACCTATAGTTTTTACAAGGTTGTCATAGACTTTTTCTTCAACTTTATCAGGGAATAGAGCTGCGGCCCTTGCTGATTCGTAATTACGTACGCGGGATCTGTATATATCGAGGTGTACGCTGCCGCCGTAAAGAGATGCGATTGTATTCTTATGTTTTTCAAATCCTTCGTAAAACTGAAAATAAGCCTTTTCGCGAATCTTTCGGTCGGGATTAATAAGAAATGATGCAAAGGTTGACTGTGTGAGGGGGATCTCGCCGTCGGGGGTTTCAATACTGCCGAATGACATGTCGACATTCGTCAGCGCTGAAAATGTTTTGTTTGCCGTCTGGTTGGCTTCAGCCTGCATTGCAAGCAGCCTTTCTTCATTCCCGGAAAGAATGTGAGGTTTGAAGCGCAGGATTTTGTTCAGCATAATTCTGTAATCGGCAAGCAGATCGTCAGCAAGAAAGTCGTCCATAATCTTCGAGTCAATGGCCTGGATCTCAGGAGTCTGCCAGCTTGATTCGGCCGATACCTTTGTGGCTGTCGACATGTATCTGGCAAAGCGTTCCTGGTTGCTTCCGTCGCCTTCATCCTCATTGAGTCTTAGGTGAGAATAGTAACCTATCCGCTCATCGAGAAGTTCAATGTCGTTCATATAATCAAGGCAGGTTTTTAATGCTTCGGCAGATTTTCCGAGGGTACCTTTGAAATCTGCTATACCGGGTATTTTTGCTTCAAGCTGTTTGAGACCGCTTTCCCAGGCTTCTTCGCTGGGGTAGAGTTTGGAGAGGTCCCATTTATCTTCAGTCTTAACATCTTTTCGTTCGGGTATCTTATTCAATTTCTTACTCCTGTAATAAATTCCCGCCATGAAAGGCGGTTGACTAATATGAAGTTTGAGAATCAAACTTCGAAATGATAAAGAATCCTGAAGGGGCCTGCACCTTCAGGATTCTTTATCATTCATCCTTCAAGCAGCAGACCAAGCTTTGCAGCGGCTCGTCCGCGGTGTGATATACGGTTTTTTTCTGTATCGCTCAATTCTGCGACTGTTTTACTATATTTCGGCAGGTAGAAGACCGGGTCATAGCCGAAGCCGCCCGCGCCGTAGGGGACATCGGCAATGTATCCTTCCATTGTCTCCTGCACAGTATATACGCGGTAATCATTAATAATTGCCGACATGCAGCATACGAAGGTAGCCGATCGCTCAGCGGCTCCGCTCAGCTTCGCCATGTTTTCAAGCAGATAGGTATTGCGTTCCTGGCTCTCAATATCAGGACCGTTTTCAGGGCTACCGTAGCGAGCGGAATATATACCCGGGGCGCCATCGAGTCCTTTCACGCAAAGACCTGAGTCATCGGCAATCACCGGCTTTCCGGCAATCCTGTAAAGGGTTTCAGCCTTCAGCATTGAGTTTTCGAGGAAGGTTGAGCCTGTCTCGTCGCAATTGAAATCGATTCCGATCTCCTCAGGTGTTATCAGATTGATGCTGCTCAGAATCTGCTGTAATTCGTATTTTTTATGCTGGTTATTTGTCGCCAGCAGAAGGGTCTGTTTGTTCATGGGCTCTATTATTTCAGTAATAACGGCTCTGTTCAATGCCCCGAGCTGAAACCGGCTGAGAATGTTTGATCCTGCAGCAGCCGCACAGCATACCGATAAAAACTGTTCCGAAAACGTCGAAAGTTTTTTGCCAACCTATCGTGCATCGGCAGCTGCGTTGCGATGGTTTGCGGAACTAATATGATGTATGCCGGGTAGAGCTGCTGCATCTCCGCTGTATATTGGCAGCAGCCGTAATGGGGGAGGGCAGTGGCAACTGCAAGGCTGCTGAGCAATTTTTACTGCCCTGTGGCCATGTGGTTGTACATGTGGTGCGTTGACAGCTATGCAGGCTGCTGGTAAGCTCTATCCATGACTGATAAAGACTGTATTTTCTGCAAAATATTGAGAAAAGAAATTCCTGCGACCGTCGTTTATGAAGATGAACTGGTCATGGCTTTCATGGATGTAATGCCGGTAAACCCCGGACATGTACTGATAATCCCGAAGGAGCATCAGCAGTATATATCTGATATTAGCCCCGAGGCTGCGTCAAGAATGTTTGAGGTTGCACGCAGGATTAATACGGCGACTAGAGAAAGCAGCATCAGGACCGATGCGTTGAATTTCCTTCTCTCAGACGGTCCTGCAGCCTCTCAGGAGGTTTTTCATACGCATCTGCACAGTATCCCCCGTTACGCGGGCGATGGAGTAAGATTCCACTATCCGAATAAAACAGGTGAAATGGCCCCGGCTGAGGAGCTTACAGCAGCAGCGGAAGAGATTAAAAAGAACCTGAAAGGGCTGTAGAAGCTGCATCTGATGATGTCATCATTTAAAAACTTCGGCGAATACCCTTTCAAGCTCAGCGGCTGCATCTTCACGGCTGCCCTTCCAAACGAAGCCGGCTGCGCGCATATGTCCTCCGCCTCCGAATGATTTGGCCACAGATCCTACATCGATATTGTCACGGCTTCTGAGGCTGACCGAGCATTCACCTTCGGCTTCTTCGCGTATGAATATGACAGCCTCGCAGCCTCTTACGGCAAAGAGCTGGCTGTAGATGGTGTCCGAGTCGCGGTTTTCTGCGCCGAAGCTCTTCTTCTCATCGATTGTTTCGTAGATGCTGATACACCTGCCGTTAAAGTTGGAAACAGCTCTCGAGAGAACCCTGCCGGTGAGGACCTTGCTGTCGAGCTCACGCCCGCCGTACATTCTGTTGTAGAGATCTTTCAGCGACGCACCAAAATCAATCAGCTCGGCAGCCAGTTTCATACTGTCGGCGCCCTCTGAATCGAGATGACGAAAATAACCGGTGTCGGTGAGAAAGCCGAAGAGCAGGTCTTCCGCCTCATCCGGGGTCGGTGAAATATCGAGCTTTTTCATAAGCTGATAGATCATGACGGTTGTTGAAGGCGAGCTGCTGTTTACGAAACTTACGTCCCCGAATGGAAGGCCGGATGCATGGTGATCTATCACCGCTACCGGCAGATTCCGGATATCATCGGCGAAGCTGCTGCCAATGCGTTCGGGGCTAGAGCAGTCGACAATGATGACGGCGGCCTTTTCAGCCGGCGAGGCATCCGCAGCTAGGCCAGCTCTCTCAGCCGCTTCGTTTATTGATTTAGCGAACATCGATTCGATTTCTTTGATTTCGGGACGAATAAAGGGGCCCGGCGAGCAGAGAACAGCAGTTTTTCCTGTTCTGGTCAGGGCT
>DMKD01000399.1 GCA_003454605.1 Spirochaeta sp.
TTTCTGCAATAAGCAGTGTTTTAGGATCAAGCTTAAGTTCCATCTCTTTTGGAGACATATTATCATGATCCTTTACAGCTCTCAGGTGAACATAATCACCTTCATACTGAAGGGTAACAATAACCGCAAGGTTTTCAACGTAATCTTTAAGTACAAGAGGCATACCGTTTTCATCATAGGGTTCATCTTTCTGAAGAGAAACTGAGGTCCATATTTCCAGGTTGATAGCTTTTGCGAAAGCCTGAAGGGCTACAAGGTCCTCATGAGACGCCTTTGCATAATCATATCCGTCAATTATAACCGCATCAGCTGCAAAATGCCCCTGCTCAATCATTGCAGAGATACTCTTGAGGACCTTTTCGGTCTCAAGATCTTCCTGATTAAAATTCATAATTACACGATTTTTGATAATTTCATCATGTACTTCTACAGTATTTTCAAGATTCCGCTTTTTTGCTATCTCTTTAAAGATATCTTCATACCACATAGAAATATGATCTACCTTTGATGAAAAAGATACATGTATTACCTGGCGTCCGCGAAATAATTTATCCATTGCAATGTGAACGAGACATGCAGTCTTGCCGACACCCTTACGTGATGTGAGGACACCGATGTTGCCCTTGCCTACGCCGCCGTTAATAGATTTTTCAAAAACACGAAGAGGGCTTCGTTTATTAAGTTCTGATTTTACCATTATCTTATCTCCTATAACTACTTCCTGCCATGGAAGGCAGGTGTCAGAGTTGAAGTTTACAATGTAAACTTCATGATTATAAAAATACACAGATGTATTTTTATAATTCCTCCTTACGAATTCTGCTCTTTCTTTTTAGCTTCATTTTCCTTAATCAATTCTTCAGAAATACTCTGAGGAACCTTTCCGTACTTCAGCATCTCCATAGTGTATTCAGCCTTACCCTGAGTCAGTGACCGTAGTGTAGTGGAATAACCGAACATCTCGCTCAGAGGAACTTCAGCATCAACAGTAGAATATGTTCCTTCTTCCTGTGAACTGATAATTACACCTCGTCGCTGGTTAATACTTCCGAAGATATTACCCTGGAATTCAGTTGGACCTTCAACTGAAACCTTCATGATAGGTTCAAGGATCTGGGGCTTTGCCTGCTTGTATGCTTCTCTGAAAGCACCGATTGCTGCAAGTTGAAATGCCATATCAGAGGAGTCAACGGAGTGTGACTGACCGTCATTGATGGTAACCTTAACTCCTACTATCGGATGCCCGATGAGGGAGCCCTTTGCAAGTGATGAATGGAAACCCTTATCACAGGCCGGTATATATTCTGTTGGAATAGAACCACCCTTGATCTTGTTTACAAACTCGTAATCGCCTTCTTCCAGCGGTTCAATAAAACCCGCCACACGACCGTACTGACCGGAACCACCGGACTGCTTCTTGTGGGTGTAGTTAAAATCTGCCATCTTGCCAATTGCCTCACGGTAAGCAACCTGTGGCATACCAGTCTCAACCTCAGCCTTATACTCACGCTTCATTCTCTCAATGTAAACATCAAGGTGAAGTTCACCCATTCCCTGAATAATTGTCTGATTTGATTCAGGATCAACATATGTTCTGAAGGTAGGATCCTCTTTGGTGAATCGGTTAAGAGCCTTACCCATATTGTCTGCAGCCTTCTTGTCAATCGGTTCGATTGCAAGAGAGATAACGGCGGGCGGAACATACATCGAAGTCATCGAGTAGTTGAATTTGGTTGCACAGAAAGTATCACCTGATGCACATTCAATACCAAAGAGAGCGACAATATCGCCGCATGCGGCTTCAGTGATATCTTCCATATGGTCAGAATGCATTCTAATCAGACGCCCGACTTTAAACTTCTTTCTTGACCTGGTATTGTAGAGTTCTGACCCCTTTTTAACCTGTCCCTGGTAAACCCTGATGTATGTAAGCTGACCATACTGGCCATCTTCAAGCTTGAAAGCAAGTGCAACAGGAGGAAGTTTTGAATCTGAAATAAGAACTTTTTCTTTTTCATCATCATCAAGATCGAGAGCAATGTTCTCAACTTCGGTGGGATTTGGAAGGTAGTTTAGAACAGCATCAAGAAGTGACTGAACACCTTTATTCTTGTACGCAGAACCAAGGAACACAGGACAAAGCTCGTTGGCAATTGTACCTTTTCGGATTGCTGTATGAATCATTTCTTCAGTTACGGCCTCTTCCATCATTGCTTCCATCAGTTCATCACTGAACATTGATGCAGCATCAAGAAGTGTTTCCCTTGCTTCCTCGGCTTCAGCAATTCTGTCAGCGGGAATATCACTGATAATAATTTCATCACCGTTTTCGCCCTTAAAAATAACAGCTTTCATTGTTACAAGGTCAATAATACCTTCATGTTTTTCTTCAAGACCGATAGGCAGCTGAGCCATTACAGAGTTAAGCCCAAGTTTGTCTCTCAGCTGTCCGCAAACCTTAAGCGGGTCGGCGCCTGTTCGGTCGCATTTGTTAACAAATGCCAGCCTGGGTACTTTATAGCGTTTAAGCTGTCTGTCTACTGTGATTGACTGTGACTGAACACCGCCAACCGAACAGAGAACAAGGATTGCTCCGTCAAGAACACGCAGTGACCTTTCTACCTCAATAGTAAAGTCAACGTGACCCGGAGTGTCGATAATATTTATTGGATGCTCTTTCCAGTCAACATTTGTAGCAGCTGAAGCGATTGTAATTCCCCGCTCTTTTTCCAGCTCCATAGAGTCCATAGTGGCACCAACACCGTCTTTACCGCGCACTTCATGAATAGCATGAATTTTGTTACAATAATACAGGATTCTCTCGGTGAGAGTAGTCTTTCCTGAATCGATATGCGCACTGATACCAATGTTTCTCATTTTTTCAAGTGTTATCATTGTATATTTAAACCTCTCAAAGTAATTATACTCAATAGAAAACACGGTTTCAATTCCGTGATCCGTACATTTTATAATGGACGTGCAGTGTATAAAAAAAACTATATAATTTCAAGTAGGGTAAGCGTTAGACTGTCTCATCTACTGACACCCAGCTGCCGGGCAGTCTGTATTTCAGCACAAGTTTTCTCATAAAACTGTTCAATCCTTCCGCCTTGGTTAGATCCCCGCTGTTTTTCAGTTCGCCAATATCTTTATTTATTTTCATAATTTTGCCGAAACGAGTGTTTAAAAGCTCTTCAAGACCACGCTTTTCCTCTGAATCAGGGCTGAACTCAAGAATATTCGACACCCGCAACGCGTTAAGCGCCCTGTCTACCCGCCTTGACGGCTCTTCCATGTTTCTAAGTCCTTCATAGACCTCTAAAAGCCGTTTTTGTTCAATACCTGAACGGTCAAAACCTGCCTCGTCAAATATCGAATAAAGCGCCGGAATACCGCACTCATGATTCAGATACGATTCGAGCTCAAAGAAATTCTTATTCTCGTTTCCAAGCTTTTTATACCCCCGAAAACGCATAAGCCAACGGCCTATCTGACCCGCTATTGTCCCGATATCAAGTTTATCAGGATTTGAAACCGGATCCCATTCAGCACCCGGGTCGCGGTCTTCTTTCAGCATTTCTGTAATCTCATCAATAACAAGGCTGCTGTATCCGATTTCTGAAATACGGGCCTCATAGTAAAGCTCAAGAGGATCATACCAGATCATCAGCCTCGTGTTTTCATCGTTCATCTCAATTACAGCACTTGTAAGGATTCCGCCGCGAACAGGGCTACTGTTGTCACGCCGGTTCCCCAGCACTATATCCACACGCTTACTGCAGCGGTCGTTTACATCCCCATGCCAGATATCAATAAGCTTATCAAGCTTGCCGCCGGCAGCACTCTTAAGCTGGTTTTCACTCATTATTCCAGATTTCATCTCACCTCGTAATAATTAAAATTACATAAATCATACCAAATCAGGTAATTTTCTACTATACTTATTGTATGACAGAAGTATTAATCGGAACTTCCGGCTACTACTACCCCGACTGGATAGGCCCCTTCTATCCGACGGGAAGCAGGAAGGAAGATTTTCTCGGGATTTACAGCCGTCAGTTCCCGTTCTGCGAACTAAACTTCTCTTATTATCAGATGCCGCTGCGAAGCAGACTGATTTCGATGATGCAGCAGACTCCGGCCGGCTTTCAATTTGCTGTTAAAGCACATAAGAGCATTACCCATGAACGGGGACCGGGGTCGGCAGAACAGGCGGCTGAATTCTATCACGCCCTCCACCCCATACTTGATGAAGGCAGACTTGCAGCCGTCCTGCTGCAGTTCCCCTACAGTTTTCATCACTCTCCCGAAAACCGGAAATATCTTGCCGGGATTCTGAAACCGCTTGAGGGCCTGCCCCTGAATGTTGAGTTTCGCAATCGGGAATGGATGCTTGAGAGAGTCTATGAGGGATTCAGAGAACGCGGGATAGGCTTTGTACAGACCGACAACCCCGAACTCGACAACCTGCCCCTGCCGACAGCCACAACAACCTCAGACACAGGCTATATACGCTTTCACGGCAGAAATACTGACAACTGGTGGTCAGGAGACAACACCAGCCGCTACGACTATCTCTACAGTGATCACGAGCTGCAGTCATGGTTATGCCGGATAGAAGACATGGCAAAGAAGGTTAAACGTCTGCTGATAGCTTTTAACAACCACCACAATGGCAAGGCCGTACAGAACGCAAAAGAAATCTACAACTTGATTATTGAACATACTGAGCTGAAACCAGCTGAGATTAAAAGTTCTTAAACTGCGTGTCCTGATTATATTAATACTGCTCAACTAGCTTTCATAGGGATCAGAACCAGGTCAATCACCCATTTTCTATCATTTTTAAAATCCAATTATATATATCCCCGAAAACAAGAGACACTTTACCACTCACAGGAATGACAAAAAAGTATGCCTTGTCGTCCTTTGGAACAAGTGCAATATGTTTAACTATCACTGGATCAGGCACATTATGGATAAGCTCCTTGAACCCTTTGCTCAAAACATCGTCTTTGGTATAAAGTTCATACTCAACACCACCCCATTGCAAAGACTCCAGACGAAAATCTTCAGGGTTGTCAATTTTACCTATATTTCTTTTTCCAAATTCTTTTTCTATAAGATGCCCTTCCTGGAAAGACGGTTTTACCTTCTTGGCAAAGAGTAGAGTAACAAACAAACGATCAAAACGCATTGATATCCAGCTGAAAGGTAGATAAAGCCATGACTGCCTCGGAAGCATTGTCAGTGTCAGATCAACCCTGCCTACCACCTTATTCTTTTTAGGTATGAGGTTTGCATGATATCCCGTTAAACCACCTATATTTGTGAAATTCTGATCTTTTGGTTTTACACAATCGACAACTGCATTGAATGCTGAAAGATGGATACGTGTATTTCTCCGCTTACCCCAGATATATCCTAAAGACAAAAGTATAGATACGGCCAAAAAAAGATAGAAAACCGGTTGATCAATTATCTGCATATTCTGAAACATTTATTTTCCCTCCTGCTCAATAAAGAGTCCAGCAATATCATCATTAAGCATATACCCTTTTGATAAATTATCATCATTATAATAAATCCGCTTTATTGTAGATGATTTATTATCTTTTTTCAATTTCGCTTCAACACTTTCTGCTGTTTTAAGATTATCCTCAGTCAGTTTATTGTTAAAAAAGTGAGACACGGGTAAACCAAGCTCCTTTAAACCTTCAAGCAGCCGTTCCGATTCTTTAAGTGATAATTGGTCGGGGTTAAATACCACTGAAACTGAATTGTCATCACCTTCCAGAACGCTTTTAACTTTTTCATATCTCTTTTGAAGTTCATACAGTTTTTGAATAACCTTATCATCCTTTTCCTGATAAGCGAGTTGAACTCCCTCTGGAATGTATTTCCCCTTTATATTGTGGATAGTATACCTCTTCTCCAATATTTCCTTTCTGATTTTGATCAGTCGTTCTATCCAGGCCAGAGTGACTCCGGGCAGAGCAAAAATATGCAGAGTAAGCCCCGTAGGAGGTGTATCAAAAACGATATAATCAAAACATCCTTCTTCTTTGGTTAATATCTTTTCCAGAGAAGTAAGGGCTGCATATTCTTCGATACCCGGAGAATATTTTAATATGCTGAAATACTTATCCATATTAAAAGTTTTCAGATACCCATATACCTCTTTCATGATACTCATATTGTTTTTTATATATTCATCTGCCGCTTTTTCAAGATCTGTCTCCTGAAGATACAATTCAGACGTGAACTTCTTTTTCCTGTGATGCAGTTTAATTCCAAATATATCGCCAAGATTATGGGCTGGATCAAGAGATACGGTAAGGACTCTATAACCCTTCTCCGCCAGCTGCCAGGCTGCTGCAGCTGCAAGCGTAGATTTACCTACACCGCCTTTTCCAGTAAAAAAAATTGTTTTCATACTCTCCCCGAAATATCAGAATTAATCGATACCAAGCACTCCCGTCATTTCCGCAAGTGTATCAAAAGAATTTTCCGCCCGATTGTTAAATATTTTTAATTCATGAGTAAGAAGAGGGATCAGTTCCGCAGATATAAATGCAGGCGGAGCCGGGATCCCCGAAAAAGAGCCCATCAGGAGCAGGGTGAAAATATTTTCAAGCTCTCTCTCTTCCCAGAGAGTATGACTTACTGCTTGATCCCGATGGACATATTCTACTCCGGAGATGAAGTTTTTTATTTTGCTTACAATTTTATTGCTCATATAATTATCTCCGGATAAATCAATTGCTTATGCGTCTAGAGGATCATCTTTATGTTTAAGAAAATCAATTATGAAAATTATATTCATAATGAGCATTATGACCTCAATTACTAATACGGTTATACCCGTTACAGGATTACTCATGATTGTTCCGGGAAGAACAACAGCTGAAAACCAGATTATTGCAGCAGTCACAGTAATCCACAGTAAATAAGCCGGAATGAGAGCAAAGGTGCCCTTTGTTTTCTGTCTCTTTGTAATCCAGGAAACTCCTGTTAGCAGCGCTATTGATGCAATTAACTGGTTGGCTGTTCCGAAAGAAGGCCACAGTATAGTAAAATTACCGCTCCATGCAAGATAGATACCAATGACTGCCGGTACCAAAGAAGCAATCCATCGGTTGGTAAAAAAGTTGTATACTCCTTCATTTTTATCCTTCAACGGTGAAAGTATTTCAGCAAAAGTATAACGTCCAAGACGGTTGGTTGTATCGAGTGTTGTCATTGCAAAAGAAGCAACCCACATACCCGCAATTATCTGAACAATCTTTGTAGGTATAAACTTCAGCCACGTAGAAGCAACCATAGCCGCATAGGAACCAGTAAACATTGCTGCTTTGGGATAGCTGCCCATCATTGAACTGGTATAATTTGTTCCCCAATTGGAAGTTGTAATGTCCATTCCTTTACCGACCATAAGTTCAAGCCCGAATCCGGCAACAGAGACAACAACAAGAGTTGAAAGAAATCCTTCGGTAAGCATAGAACCATATCCAATCTTTAGACCGTCACTTTCCTTCTCAAGCTGTTTTGAAGTTGTTCCGGATGCAACCAATGAATGAAACCCTGAAAGAGAACCGCATGCGATGATAAGTACAATTGCGGGCCAGAACGGTGTAGCCTTTCCTCCGGATACGATCGGAGCAAATGAAGTAAATGCCGGAGCAGTAAAACCCTGAAAACTGAATACTGCGGCTATCGCTCCTACAATTAAACCAAGATAGAGAAGCCATGAATTAAGATAATCTCTCGGTTGGAGAAGAACATTAACAGGTATAGCGGATGCAATAATGATATAAAAGAAAATAATAATATACCATGTGCCCTTTGAAGCCACGATTGGCAGCATTGATCCGCCCCAAATCGAAAGTCCAAGAAGTATTATACCGATTATTGTAGCAAGGGTAAAATTCATCTTCACTCTATATATCAAAACTCCAAGAATCAGAGCCGCAGCTATTTTCATAATATATGCTGTTGGAATTTCCGGTGTACCAACGAACATCCCGTTAACAACCGCGCCGAAAGCTGCAATTACTAGAATCAGCAAAAAGAAGACAAGCCAGTAAAACAATCTGCCTGTTCTTTTAGTGATAAGATCTGATGCTACAAACTGAATTGACTTTCCATCATATCTCACAGAAGCCATAAGTGAAAGATAATCATGTACAGCTCCAATAAAGATATTTCCAAACCAAACCCAGAGCAAAGCCGGAACCCATCCCCAAGCCATAGCTAGAACAGGACCTATAATGGGCGCGGCACCTGCAATAGAGGCAAAATGGTGCCCAAAAAGAACTGGAGCTTTTGACGGGATATAATCCACACCGTCATCAAACCTTACAGCAGGCGTTTTAATATTGTCGTCCGCTTTTACAAATTCTTTCTCCAGCTTTTTCCCATAGGTAAGATAGAGAGTGATGTAGACAACAATACCTACAACAACAATCAAAGTCGTCATGTCTGTCTCCTCTAAATAAAAATTTTTATAGATTATAACTTTTTTATAGATCAACGATTTTAATTGGGAATGAAATGCATAATTTCAGGTATGAAATGCATTTATGGTTTTTCTATGGACATCAACCTTCTGAATTCATGTACTTTACTTCTTGAAACAGGAACGGCATCGTCGAAATAATCCATAGTAAGCTGATATGTATTATTAAACCATAGACCAATTTTTTCAATGTGATTCAGATTGATAAGATAACTGCGGTGTGTTTTAAAAAAATTGTGCTTTTTCAGCAACTCTTCAAAATAGGTTATAGTCTTGCTATCCTCATACTCCCTACTGCAGGTTATGATTCGGGTTTTTTTACCGGAAGCTATTAAAACTGAAATATTCTCAGGTTTAATAGGAAGAAAATTATCTCCGTTAACAACTATAACATGAAATGGTTTTAATATGCTTTCCTTCTTATTATAAACCTCGATTAGTTTTGTGACTTTTGTGGAAAAATCTTCAGTGCTTACTGTTTGAGCTTCAGTAAATCTTTTAATACTTAAAACCAAACGCTCACTTTCATAGGGTTTCAGGAGATAATCAAGAGCGCCAACTTCAAACGCCTTTATTGCAAAACCATCATATGCTGTAGTGAAAATAACATATGGCTTCTGTTCCAGGTTCTGAAGATACTCAGCAAGCTCAATCCCAGTCATCTCAGGCATCTGAATATCTAGAAATACTATATCAGGGTTCTTTCGAGAAATCTGCTTGAGCGCTTCTATTCCGTCCTCAGCCTCTCCCACAATATCTATTGTATCAATCTTTGAAAGCAGATAGACCAATTCATCACGTGATGGTTTTTCATCATCCACTACAAGCACACTTATCATAAACCTGCCTCTTTTTATGGGATTCTTAATATAACCGCAGTACCACTGCCAAACTTACTGTTGATATCCAGCTTGGCTGCATCGCCATATTTAATATTCAGACGCTTGCTGATATTTATCAAAGCGCTGTTTTCAGAATCGTCATCATTCAGAAGGTTACTTAATCTATCCTTCTCAATCCCGACACCATTGTCCTTAACAGTAATAGTAACACCTCTTCTGTCTGATTTAGCTGAAACTTTAATCTTACCACCGTTGCGGCGAACCATAACACCGTGTTTAACCGCATTCTCCACAATAGGCTGGAGTAAAAGAGGCGGAATTTTGCAGTCAATTGATGGAGGAACCGAAAAATCTACTTTGAGTTTGTTACCGAATCTGGCCTTTTCTATTTCAAGATATGAACGTATATGTTCTATCTCTTTATGTATGCTAACCTCCTCCTTGTCGACCTGAACATTATTCCGGAAAAATAAACTTAAGTACTGCAGCAGTTCTCTTGCTTTTTCAGGATCTGTTCTGACAAGAGAGACTATCGTATTGATTGCATTAAATAAAAAATGCGGGTTTATCTGTGCCTGTAAAGCTTTTAATTCCGCTTGATCTACTAGTTTAATCTGCTCTTCTATTTTGCTGAGCTCAATCTGGGTTGCAAATAACTCGCAAAGACCTTTACCCAGCATTATATCTACAGGCTTTATTGCATTCTGCTCTTCCCTGTATAATTTTAGAATTCCTATTACTTCAGCATCCTGCATAATCGGTACAAAAACAGCAGAATTCAGTTTATCTCCTTCCGCAAACGAATCGATTTCTTTCATAGATTCAACAATAATAATTTTTTTCTGTTTTATAACTTTCTTACATGTTTCCGACATAAAAGAATCGTCATATTTTTTCCAATCAGAGCCCCCCCCGATAAAGGCCAATAAACCATCCTTATCAGTAAAAGAAACAGCATCAAGATCTGTGTTTTCAAGTACAATTTTGGCAGTTGCATGCGCAGTTTCTTTATTAAAACCTTTTCTGAAATATTGAAGCGTTTTACTTGCTATATCCAGCACGAGTTCAGCCTGATTTGCCGCAACTCTTTCATACTCCTTTTTAACACTTTCAATTATTGCAATAAAAATACCGATTCCCAGAGAATTTGCAACAATCATCGGCAAAGCAATTATTGAGACCAGCGAAATTGCATCTTCAACCGGACGCACTATTATCAGGATAATGATCATCTGCATCATTTCTGCTGCAGCTCCGGCAACAATTGCAAAAAGCCATTTAGTTTCAGCTTTCTGCAATGATTTCTTCAGGAGCCCACCCAGCAACCCTTCAAGAATAGTTGAAAGCATACATGCAAATGCTGTGAAACCTCCTATATCAATAGCCCATCTATGTAGACCGGCCACAATACCTGATAGCAACCCGACAACCGGCCCCCCTATTAATCCTGCTACAAAAACACCCACAACCCTTGAATTAGCGATAGCACCATTTACAGGCACACCCATATATGTGCTTATTATACCGAAAGTACTGAAAAACAAAACAAGAAGAATTTGATCTTTAAAATTTCTTTTCCTTTTCGCTAGATTTCTACGCACATATTTAGATTGTGAAACTATTATTGCAAGAAATGCAACCAATCCAATTTGATTTACTAGTGTTTGCAAAATATGTATCATTCAGAATTTTACCTTACCGCATTATCCTTTTATTTTTATTTATAATGCATTAGCTGTATACAATAATCAATGTTAAAAAATATAATTATTCCTGTCAACTTTTTATTTTTTTATTTTAGCCTTTAATACTCTGCAATAATTGAATTCATCTTTGTAAATATAATTTTAATAAGCAAATCATCTATTTTCATGAATATTTTCAACTTAGTGTTGACTAACTATTAGTTTTCTAATATATAATAATCATATTATGCACTTGGTTCCCTGCCTTCTGTTGAGGCGGACATTAAACCAATTGAATCTCTACGAAAGAAGGGTGTGGATTTTGCTTTTGATGTTGTCACTTCTGTCAACTTAGATGATAAAACCGTTACAACTGAAGGCGGCAGCACTCATATCTATTCCAAACTGGTATTCGCCACAGGCTCTCAACCTTTCGTTCCTCCTATTCCGGGTACTGAACTCGATGGGGTTGTTACTATTAAAAAAGAGTGAGAATATATTCAGACCCTAAGAGAGGAACTTCGTTCTGCAAAAAATCTGGTAGTAATCGGTGCAGGTTTCATCGGCGTTGAAATGTGTGATGAATTTGTTAAAATTTCTGAAAATGTAACCTTGATTGAAGCACTGGATTCCATACTGCCATTGGCATTTGACAAGAATATGTCAGAAAGTATTGAAAAGAAACTGATTGAACATGGTGTAAAAATTCATAAATCTTCCCTGGTATCTCGCATTGTTGGCGACAACGGGAAAGTATCGAGTATTGAACTCTCAGACGGTTCAGTCATCCCGGCCGATAAAGTTATTTTATCCATTGGATATCGACCAAACACAACACTTGCCAAAGAAGCCGGTTTGCGATTGGGGTCTACCGGTGGCATTTGGACCGATGAGTACCTGAGGACCTCAGCCGAAGACATATTTGCCGTGGGAGACTGTATTGAACACAAAGATTTCTTTACACGAAAACCTTCACGCCTCATGCTGACTTCAACTGCAGCAGCAGAAGCGCGCATTGCCGGAATGAATCTGTTTAATTTAAAGATTATTAGACAGTGCAAAGGCAATATCGCTATTTTCTCATCATCTCTGAATGATATATCCATGGGTGCGGCAGGATTAACTGAAAGCCAGGCGCTTAAAGAGGGTTTTGAGTTCGAAATTGGCTACAGCGAAGGTTTTGATCGTCACCCGGGCAAACTCCCCGATTGGAGCTGCCGCCTGTAAATTGATTCTGTAAATCTTAGTATGAGTGCTGATGAAATTCGTCTACATTTTCCTTTATAAGCTTGATACCTGCATCATAAAAATCCTCACAGATCGGAGTCATCAGAGTACCGTTTCCAGGCAGACAGAATATTCAGCTGATCTGCAGCAGCCTTTATAGAGGGTTCTATCTGCTCAATCTCTTCCATACCGAACATTCCACCCTCTCCGGAATGGATGAAACATCTTCTAGAAAACACCATGAGTACATTACTGTAATTCTGGACAAGTCATTGCGGGCTGAAGCCAATGATGACCGTTGGAAAGATGATTCATAAGTATTTCTAGAGCAGCCTTAATGCTATTCTTTTTCACCTTGGGAGTCTGAAACTTATACCGTCTTCCACACGATAACCGGAGTTGCTTCGGGCGGTTATAAATTAAACAGGAAAAAGCTCTTAAAGCAAATGCTGTTCTTACAGCATCGCCTTCTGCTCATTCCAGCATTTAAGAAGACCGCGGCTTTCATCAACCTTGATGTAGTCCATTGTTATCAGTTCATCAGCAGCAAGATCACGTGTTACCGTACTCTTTTCAACCAATGCCATGGGTGCGAGGTTCTGTGCAGCTGCGTCTGCCGCAGGGACTGCAAAGCCGTACATACAGTAACCACCGCTTGTATCTATGATTTCGCCGGCTTCTAGATTTTTCTTGGCCTTGGCACAAACCATAGTTACAAATTTATCCTTTATGACAAGCGACGGGCGTTTATCACGAAGGATAGAGTGTATCGAGAGCGGCGCTTCAATGTTTCCAAGGTGATAGGGCTTATATAAGTGAAAATACGGCCCACCCTGCATCTTAAGATACAGAAGTTCATCAATAATAGACTGCTGCTCTGTTGTAAAAACAACAAAAACACCGGGAGCTATATTTCCTATACCGTAATCGATAACCGGAGTGGTTGAAAGAATGCCGCCGTCTGCTTTTGGGATATAGGTTGTGTGAAGCTCGTTAACATTAACCTTAGGCCCGTGCATTCCAGGTTTATCAATTCCCCAACCGGTTGCATTCGATAATAGAGACATCTCAAGCATGGTTTTTGAGCCGTCAACAAAGCTTGCAATACTTTGCGGATTCAAATTCTTTTCTTTGCCGTACTCAAAATAATCATCGGGAATCGCATGCAGGTTCAACGGATTGTTTTTGCCCTTACCCGCACAGACGATATCGAGATTAAGCTTCTCACAAAACTCAACAAGCTCTAATGTTGCTGCCGGCTCATCACCTGCTCCAACGGAATAGATAACACCGGCATCAGCAGCTTTAGCTTTGTAGTAAACACCGAGGGCGGCTTCACTCACAGCATTGAGGTTTACAACATGTTTACCTGCGGCAAATGCTGCCAGGGTTACCTCATTGGCAACCGCAGCATCCATATCACTGACAATTACAATTTCCATCGGTGTGGAGAGAAAAGCTGAGATAGAATCAACTGCGGTCAATTTTCCGCCTTTCAGTTCAGCTCCGAGTCCGGACTTCTCAACGACAAGCTCTGCTTCTTTAATATCCGGATTATAAACAGAGGTCACAAACATTTCGCTGATGGACTGGACCTGAGAGGCCAGGGTGGTAGTCCGCTGTCCGGTATCAGTATCAACGCTTCCGGCAAATCCTATTCCTATATCCCTTCCAAAAGGTGTTATTAACATATTTTACTCCATTAAAATCCCGCCACGGAAGGCGGGTTTGTATATTGAAGTTTGAAAATCTCGTTTTCAAACTTCATAACTTCATAGAACACGGATGTTCAATGAAGTTACTTTTTCTTAAGCATCTCAAGTGCTGTCTTCACAATTGATGCAGCTGACAGGCCATATTTCTCAAAGAGCTCCTCGGGTTCGCCCGATTCACCCCAGCAGTCGTTTGTGCCGATTCTTTTACAGATAATTCCGGTTTCTTCCTC
>DMKD01000042.1 GCA_003454605.1 Spirochaeta sp.
CCTTTATGAATATTGAAGTTGATATTCTCAAATGCACCGCCGCGGGTAAGGCCTTCAACTCTGAGAGCTTCATCTCCGGTTTCGCAGTGTTCAATACTGTACATATCTTCAATAGTACGTCCTACCATCTTTGAAATTAAGTCATCTTCATTGGTTTTAGAAACAGGTATTGTAGAAATAAGGCGGCCGTCTTTCATTACGGAAACAGTATCGCAGAGTTCAAATATCTCTTCCAGTCTATGAGATATATAAATACATGCAACGCCTTCATTTCTCAACCTTCTGATTATAGAAAACAGCTCTTCCACTTCTTCATTTGCAAGAAGGGCTGTGGGTTCGTCAAAGATTATTATTTTACTATGTTCAAAATATTTTTTCGCAATTATTACCATCTCCTGCTGTGCAACAGACAGCGAGCGAACCGGTTTTTTAGCGTCAATATCGAGGTTGAGTTCATCCAATACTTCCTGAGCTTTTAAATTCATTTTCTTCCAGTCTATTAAGCCCGCTCTGTTTACAGGAGGTTTACCAAGGAAAAAATTCTCTGCTACGGTCAGATGTCTAGCTATTGTTACATCCTGGTAAACGGCACTTAAACCGTAGTTTTGTGCATCGATGGGGTTGCGGATTTCAACCTTATTTCCGGCAATATAAATATCACCGCTGTTTTTTTGATGAACTCCCATCAGTACCTTGATTAGGGTAGATTTACCCGCTCCGTTCTCGCCGACTATCGCATGAACTTCCCCTGCCTTTATGCTGATACTGACATCTGTTAACGCTTTAACTCCCGGAAATTCTTTACTGATTTTTTCCATCCGGATTATTTCATCGAAGTTCTGCTTCAAAAAATGCTCCTCTTTTAACATATCAAACGACATATAGAAAAGGCCGTACAGGTGTTGCCTGCACGGCCTTAAATCTATTAAAGATCTTCTTTCTTTGTAACCTGAACACCGGTATCAACAAACTTGGGAAGAGTTTCGCCTGCCAATGCCTTTACAGCATATGCACAGCCTGAGTAACCCATGTTGAACGAGTCCTGGATGATGAGGGCCTTGATGACGCCGTTTTTAAGCGCAATGATTTCGTCTTCATCGTCATCAAAGGCTACTACCATAATCTTGTCCTGATATCCAGCCTGCTCGATAGCAAGTGCAACACCATCGCCGGTATGGTTGTTGTCAGCGTAGATACCAATCAGATCATCATAGGTTGTGATGAGGTCTTCAGCAGTAGTCATTGATTTTGCAATGTCGTTGTCAACATAGCGGGGATCAAGAATCTTGATTTCGGGAGCAAGGATCTTAAGCTGGTCGATAAAACCACCGTCTCTTTCGATAATTGTATCAACACCGGCTACAGCTGCAACTATTGCAACAGTACCTTTCTTTGCGATACCGTATTCGTCAAAGAACTCAACCATTGCGTCAGCAGCAAGTTTTCCGCCGAGAACGTTATCAGTTGCAAGGTGGCTAGTTACATCAGTAGGAATCTTTGTATCAACAGTGATTACAGGAATTCCCTGGCTCAGAGCATTCTGAACTGCCGGAACAGCACCGTCGCCTGCGTTTGTTGCAATAACGATTGCATCAGGTCCGCTTTCAACAACGTTTTCGAGGATTCCGATTGCTTCTTCGACGTCCGCTTCTGAAGCAGGACCGTAAACAGTTACATTAACATCAGCGTTTTCTGCAGCGTATTTTTCTCCGCCTTCTATAACTTTCTGCCAGAAACCTGAGTCAGTTGCCTTAATTATAAGTGCAATTTCAGTTTTTCCGTTTTCTGCAGCTTCCTGCTGTCCTCCTGCGAATACAGGAATTACCATCATAGCCAGAATGACTAAAATCAAGGTAATCTTTTTCATGTTTGTCTCCTTATTTATATCTATAGACTTCATACGAAGTCTAATAAACCCATTAGGTTTTTATCAGCTTTGCGACCGAGCCGGTCAGCTTGAATCTGGTTTTCAATTCAATGTTAACTGCTTCATACTTTCTGTGAGGGTTCTTAACTCTTTCCAGCAGCAGCTCTGCCGCATATTTACCAATCTCGGTTAGCGGCTGAGTGATATTTGAGAATTCCGGTTTTATATAGGATATATAGTCATGGTTTGGAAAGGTTGCTATATCATCGAAAACGAGAACCGAAATGTCATTGGGAATATTTAGATTACGCTGAAGCCTGACCTTAAGAGCCCCGATTCCTAGATAAACATTGGAACAGAAAAGAAGGGTAGGTGCATCTTTCATATCCAGCAGCTTTGCAATACTCTCTTCAGGTGCTTCTTCCATAAGCTGAAGTTTGAGCATTTTATCGGGATCGGGTTTGAGCCCGTTATCTTTCATAGCTTTCTGAAGACCGCGAATGCGTTCTCCATCGGTATAAAAATGCCCATAAACAGCACCGATATTTGTATGACCAAGCTTTATGCATTCACAGACTGCTTCGTATGTTGCACTGAAGTTATCAACAGTAATACTGTCACAGTCGAGATCCGGGAAGAGGCGGTCTAATAGAATAACAGGCAGATTTTCATTGAGACATGCTCTTATGTGATCACCCTTTGTATTGGATGTTGCAACTACAAGTCCGTCTACTTTTTTATCCGAGAGCATCTCAAGCTGCTTTATCTCTCTATCTGCATCGTTTCCATAATCAGAAAGAATTACATTGTAGCCATTCTCGCTCATACAGCGCTCGAATTCTTTAATGATGGGTGGAAAGAAAGAATCTGTAATGTCAGGAATGACTGCGCCTACTGTGAAGGTTTTGCTTGATTTGAGACCGCTGGCAATGGGATTCATTTTATAGTGCAGTTTTTTAATA
Source organism: Spirochaeta sp. (assembly GCA_003454605.1). Taxonomy (GTDB): domain Bacteria; phylum Spirochaetota; class Spirochaetia; order UBA9216; family UBA9216; genus Thalassospirochaeta. Next base: position 2,830 of record DMKD01000042.1, read on the forward strand.
GCCTGTTCTATTTTTACTCTGTTCTCATCGGTGACACTGTTTCCATGAAGAAAACGCGATATTGTTGATTTTGAGACGCCTGACTCTTTTTCTACATCGAGTATTGTTGACAAAATACCACCCATGGTTTCTGAGAACGTTCTCAGTGAGAACGTTCTCAGTTGGGTGTAGTATAAAACAGCTTTTCCACTCTGTAAAGGGGAAGTTTTAAAAATAGGTAAACATTGTTAAAAATTGGTAATATATAGCATAATATAACTTTAATAAATTGCTAAAAATATAATATATAGAACAAGATAACTAAAATATCCCATTATAAAAAAAGTCGTCATATTGCAGTATCATTGTTTCCCAACTGAAACCTGAGAAAATTTGAATCAAATCTTCCTGGTTTTTTGTCTTGGTTTTCTCAGGACTAGATATCAGCAGAGTTATGAGCTTTTCAGAAAGTTCAGCTTCATTCTCATAGATGACTTCCTGTCTGAAAGACTCCGGAATAAGCTCCGGATAACTAAGGCGATTCGGCAGAAGAGGCCGGCTCCCGTATTTTATAGCCTCGACGATTGAAATACCGAAGTTTTCCTGAATAGATGTACTTATGACTATATCTGCACGTTTCAGCCAGTTATAGTAGTCTTCCTTGCTGTCACAGTATCCGTAATTAAGGATCCTGTCCTTCCATCGTGATTTAGCATCAATGAAAGCCTTTGGCATCGCCTGGAAGTTTTCACCTAACAGGCAGATGTTAAATGGTATTTCAATGTCTTTAGCTCTGAGTTCGGTATCTACTTTCTCAAGCGCGGCAAAAAAAACCTCAGGGCATTTATCAAACTCCCAACGGTGGTTCCAGAGAATAAGCGGCGGTTTACCTGCAGCAGAATCTTTGTTAAACGCAGTAGGTGTGGGGGAGAAGTTGCAGCCAGGATAAAGCACCGATGATTTGGCTCTAATTTTATCTACAGCCCAGAGTGGTTTGAACTCAGGCATCTTTTTTATAAATACCGGCATATAGTCGAGAAAACTGTTCATATGGAATTTTGAATTAAACAGAAGTCTGTCGGCTGCAAGCGCGGTAGTAATGTCGGTGAAGCCAAACTGATAATCCATCTTTTCACCCTCAGGAAGTGGATAGGACAACTGATTTTCATGAAAATATACAACTGCCGGAGGACAATCTGCTCCCCAGATCATTTTTAGATCCGAAAGACTCATCATATCTGAAGTAAAAAGAAGATCATAATCACCGGGGTTTTCAATAAGCTCGGAGAAATGCAGGGCAGCACCGCGCATGCGCCATTTCCAGTATCGTGCCGGAAGGCTGTGAAGGGTAATATCATGCCTGCTGTGTTTTATTAAACCGTCAGTAAAATCACGGTGAGATCCGCCGTAAAAGGGTTCGATAAATAAAATCTTAAGTCTCTTCATTGCCTTTATATAAACGATATTTTCCCCGATCTGATCAAGAGCGCTTGTAAGTCGTTTAACTAATTCTACCTTTTATGGTAGAATTAGTTAAAGGTAGATCAATAACAGGAGTACTGATAATGGATAATAACGAACTGGAAATGAAGGCTGCGGAATATCTCGGACTTGAACAGAATGAATACTTCAGGAACGAACTTCAGCAGGTTCTGGATGAAAAAGACTATCATGATCTTAACGACAGATTTTATACTGGCCTGAGTTTCGGTACAGGCGGGCTCAGAGGCGTCATTGGCGGCGGCTATAATAGAATGAACCCATTCACGGTCAGAAAGGCTACCCAGGGACTTGCAGACTACATAAACGGCCAGCTGAGCGGCGGCAGTGTTGTTATCGCCTACGATTCACGTAATTTTTCCGATCTTTTTGCAAAGGAAGCTGCACTGAACCTATGTGCAAACGGTATAAAGGCGGCAGTTTTCAGTTCTTTGAGACCCACTCCTGAGCTTTCCTATGCGGTTCGTGAACTCGGTGCAACCGCTGGCATAGTTGTGACTGCAAGCCATAATCCTCCTGAGTATAATGGATATAAAGTATACTGGTCAGACGGCGGTCAGATTACACCTCCGCATGATACAGGCATCATAGGCATGGTAAAAAAGGTAAAGGAACCCAAAGCTTCAATGTCTGAAGCTGAAGCGATTGATAAAGGAATGCTGCGCTATATCGACAGTGAGATCGATGATAAATATGTGGATATGGTTAAAAGCTATTTCTTTAATCCTGAACTTGTTAAGGAGAAGGGACGGGAGCTGAATGTTGTTTACACTCCGCTTCACGGTACAGGGACAATGCTTGTAGAGCGGATTCTCGGTGAATGCGGGATAGAGGTGCATACAGTCCCCGAACAGCGTGAGCCCGACGGTGATTTCCCGACAGTAGATTTTCCCAACCCTGAGGAAGCCTCGGCAATGAAGCTCGCAGTTGAGCTTGGTGAAAAGACCGGAGCTGATCTGGTGCTCGGGACAGATCCTGATGCCGACAGGCTTGGAATAGCAGTACCGGATGAAAGCGGCAAATTCCGTCTCGTGACCGGAAATCAGCTCGGCTGTCTGCTTGGTGATTATATCTTTACGGTTTTAAATGAACAGAACCGCATGCCGGTGAACCCCAGACTGGTTAAAACAATAGTAACAACAGATCTTCAGCGCCATATTGCTGAAAGTTACAATGCACAAAGCTATGATGTTCTCACGGGATTCAAATATATCGGGGAGAAAATTAAGGAATTCGAATCAACCGGTGAGAGCTATGTCTTCGGTGGTGAAGAGAGTTACGGCTATCTCCTTGAAACCGAGGTCCGAGACAAAGATGCGGTATCGGCAGCCGTAATTACTGCTGAGATGGCGCTTTATGACCACAACCGCGGGATGAGTCTGCTTGATCATCTCAACGATATCTACAAACGCTTCGGGTACTATAAGGAGATCCTTATCTCGAAAACCTTCAAAGGGCAAGCCGGCGTCGAGAAGATAAAGAGTCTGATGAACAGATTAAGAGAAGAGAGCCCTGCAGAACTTGGTATGAGCCGGGTCGCAGTCATTAAAGATTATGAACGAAGTATTGAGACTGAAACTGAAACGGGTGCGGAGAAGAAGATAGACCTCCCTGTCTCCAATGTTCTGCAGTTTGTGCTCGAAGACGGCACAATCGTGACAGCTCGGCCGTCAGGGACTGAACCCAAGATAAAATTCTACGCTTCATGCTGTGCTGAAAAGGGCGCGGATTTGAAGGTTGCTCAAACTGAGGTAGAGAAAAAACTCGAGAATATTTCTGGCGATATTGAAAAACTTTGTGCCGAATAGCCTAAGTCAGCTATAGATAGTTTGCGAGACCTGGTTCAATTAGGAATCGGGTCTCGCTTTTTTATTCGTTCCAGCTTCGTTTGTTCTTAAGTGCATAGGCATCAGAAAGGATTTCACGAATGCCTGTCTCGTCAGTAATGCCCCGATCAATCTGGCTCTGGAGTTCTCCCAGATATTCTTCTTCCATGTTGTACAGCCGTGAAGCAAGATTGCCGCTCCAGATAATCTGAACAAGTTCGTCCTGGTTTTCTGCATAACTCAGAAGTTCCTGCGATGTCATCCAGGATTTATACCAGCGTACATCATCGATATCGAGATCGTATTCGGTCATTAAGTTTTTAAGAGAAAAGCTGCTCATAATTAAATACTAATGAATAAACGGGTTAAGGTAAAGAAAAACGTATAAAAACCTAATGTGAAGCTGTGAAACTCCGATCTTATTAATAGAATACCTTAAGGAGGAAGCTGTATGGTTCAATACAGGATAAAAAGCAGTAAAGAGATCAACAATTTTCTTAATATCCTTGGTGAAAGAAATGACGGCTTTGATGTCCTCATTATAAATGAACATGATGATTACAGAAGAGAAGTTAAGGATTTTTTAAGCAAAGAACTCTTTGAAACCTGCCTGCGGACAGGATATCTTATTAAGCTTGATTCAGATCAAAGTCTGATGACTGCATAGCACTGCCGGTGTTTACCGGAATTCCAGTTCTTACAGGAACGCCCGGGGAAACCCGGGTTATTTAATTAATGACATATTTAAAGCCGCATCGATCATTTTATGCAAACTGCATGCCGTCTGAAAGAGAACACGTAGATGCCCCGAAAAAGCTCTAAAAGATGATACATTCTTAATAGAGAGGTTGTTATGGAGAATACGTTTACGGGAAGACATAAGGCTGTTGTGAAAGAAACAGGAAAAGGGACACCGTACATCAGTTTCGAATTGATAGGAGGGCCACTAACACCAGACATTGATAAAGCAAGTATCGGTATGATTCTTGCAAAGGATACAGATTTTGATTCCGCGCATCGAATTGCAGATCTTATAAACGAAAAATTGGTTGGATTGTACATCACGAATTTCTGATTAGATGAAGTAAAATCCAGTTCCTGCTTGACAAGAATTTAGGATTTTGTTATAAATCTGAACATCAAATGCGCTTATAGCGCATCAAACGCTTAGAGCGTTTCTACGCGCCTGTCGTATAATGGCTATTACCTCAGCCTTCCAAGCTGATGATGTCGGTTCGATCCCGATCGGGCGCTTAATGTAACCGCAAGCGCGGTTCTTTATTTAGAAAGGCATCCTTTTGGATGCCATTTTTTTTCTATTTTTATAAGAGAAGGGGAGCATATGGGACTCAGGGGCGAAGTGTTTTCGTGTAAAGCAACTACAGATAACGGGAAAAGAACCTATTTCTTTAACGTTAAGGAAAATCGTCAGGGAGATCTCTTTCTGAATGTCGTCGAGAGTAAGCCCCATGCCGGAACAGGCTATGAACGTCACTCAATCGTGGTATTTGAGGAAGATATGGAAATATTTACAAAAGAACTTCAGAAATCACTCGATTACATCAAGGACCATAGGGAACATTGAAAGTTCTTCGATGAATAGGTGAATATCCGTACCGTCGAATGAGTTCGGCATGTTTTTTCGTCGGGTAGCCTTTATGCCGCTCAAACTCCCACAGGGGTTCTATCCAGGAATATCTAATCATCCATAAATCTCTAGCAGTCTTTGCTAGAATTGAAGCAGCCATGATGCAGTGTTCGCTTGCATCACCCCTAATTACAGCCCTGACCTCACCATCGATATTCGGTTCAAACTTGCCGTCGGCTAAATAAAGCTCAGCCTTGATACTCAAACCCTCAGCCGCCCGTTTCATTGCCAGAAGGCTTGCATTATGAATGTTTATCGCATCGATCTCAGATGCCCAAACCCAACCGACCGAGAAGCTGACGGCCTGCTCAAGAATTACCGCTGCGGCTGCAAGTCGTTTTTTCTCCGGAAGTTTTTTTGAATCGTTGAGAATCTCCGTATTGAAATCAGACGGCAGGATTACTGCGGCTGCAGTTACCGGACCCGCAAGAGGGCCTCGTCCTGCCTCATCTATTCCGGCTGTTATTTTGCTCTCTTCTGACATTAGATAATTCTAACACTTACATTATTAAAAATGAACTGCAGAATATGCGGCATCTTTCAATTTATAATCTTTAATGCCGCTTTTAAAGCGCAGTAGTGTGAAATTTAGTGATTATAATGAGCTTCACGTGCGGAGTCTGGTGCTGTTGAAAATTTTTAAGGTCTTCCGCCCAATTTTCTGCAGTGCTGGAATGCGCATGTGAATGGACGTAAATTAATTACTGCTAAAATTCATATTACTGATCAGCTTGATAATGCTGTTCATTTAAGCCTGTTTTATGATAGACTACGCTCTGATAACAACGATTATGGAGCGGCTGTGTTTTTAAAAAGTGTTGAAATTTTCGGATTCAAATCATTTGCGGACAGGACAGTAATAGAATTCTCAGAGGGCATATCGGCACTGCTCGGACCCAACGGCTGCGGTAAGAGTAATGTCGTTGACGCTATTAAGTGGGTGCTCGGTGAGCAGTCGTCGAAAACACTGCGTGCTGAAAAGATGGAAGATGTCATTTTTAACGGTACTGAAAACCGTAAAGCGCTCAATGTAGCGGAAGTGACCCTGCTTATCTCGAATGATGCAGGAATCCTTGAGCTTGATATACCAGAGATATCAGTGAGACGAAGGCTGTATCGTTCAGGTGAAAGTGAATACTTAATTAATAATACCCTCGTTAAACTTAAAGAACTGCGCGAACTCTTTTTCGACACGGGTATAGGCAAAACTGCCTATTCGATAATGGAGCAGGGGAAAATTGACCAGATTCTTTCTAATAAACCCGAAGAAAGGCGTTATCTTTTTGAAGAGGCGGCCGGTATAACAAAATACAAGATGAGAGGTGCCGAAGCAGAGCGGAAGCTTGCCCGAACCGAGGAGAACATGCGGCAGGTTGAGAGCATTCTCAGCGAAGTTAAAAGATCCCATGACAGTCTGAAGGTTCAGGCTGACAAAACGATAAAATACCGCGAGCTTAAAAATCTTGTTTTTGACGCAGAGCTGGATCTCCAGCTGCTGAAACTGCGCGGTATCATGGAGTCCTCCAATGGTGCGGATGACAAGCTGAAAACCAAGGTGGCTGATAAACAGAAGCTGACCGATGAAATAGACAATATAAACGAATCTCTTGAAGAGAATCTTGACCTCGTTAATAATATGGAATCCGATCTCATAGAGAGTCAGAAGAAACTGTACGGAATTGATCTCGAAAAAACCGGCAAGGAAAGTCAGGAACGAATGCTTGCCGAGAGACGTATAGAGATAACCAAGCAGGCTGAAAGCTGTATAGCCCGCGAAGAGAATTTGAAGAATAGAATTGAATCAATCAATATTCAGATTAAAGAACGTAATTCAGAGCTCGAAGAATCTGGAAAGAGGGTTAGAGAAACTGAAACTAACATTGCCGGTTTTGAAAAGAGTATAAATACAGCTGCAGACCGTATTTCTGAAAATGAAAAATCGATTACAGAGGCTGAACGAAGGGCAGACGAGGGTGAGAAAACCCAAATTGATCTTCAGGAAGAGCTTCGCCGTATCACAGACGACATCGTAAGTCAGCTTGATACAAGACTTAAGGAGACCGGCTACTCGCTCAATGAGAGAAAAGCCGCAGAACAGCATTTTAATGAGCTTATTGAACGGCTGCGAATCCATCTCGACGGGAAAAAGAAATTTTTTGATGATGCAAGAAAAACTTCTGCGTTCAGTGAGAAACCGGGGAAACTTCTTGATGCCGCAGAAGAATCTGTTGCTGACGGTGCTTCACGTATAGACGAGCTTCGACAAGCATTTAAGGATTACAGAGAAACAATTCCAGCATTTATCGATGAGTTTCTTGCTCCTGAAGGTATTATTGTCAAGAAACGTGATTTGGACACAAGGCTTGAACAGAATCGTAATATGATTCTTTCCATGCGTGAAAAAGCACGGGATTTGCGTGAAGAAAACCGTAAATTGAATAAGAAGATTGATGAATACAGAAAGACTCTTGAAGATCTTAAGATGACAAAGGTCAGGATGGAGACAAGGCTGAATGCTGTAAGAGACGCGGTTAAGCAGAATGAACGTGAACTCAATGAACAGCAGGGACTGCTTGTTGAGAATCGTAATGACCTCGAATCGTGTAATTCGAGGCTTGGAAATATCGGAGAGCAGCTGAAACAGATAGAGGTCGAGAAAGCCGAGCTACAGAAGCGGGAGCAGAAGCTTCGAAAAGAGCTTGATCGGCTTGAAAATGGTATCTCGAAGCGCAATGTTGATATGAAAAGTCGTGAGAAAAGGCTTAAATCGAAGATGGAAAACCTTGGGAAGATTCAGCAGCAGATTGAAACGCTGCATATTGAAATTTCCAATTTCAAGGTTGAGATAAGAAATGTATATGATAACTTCCGTGACCGGCATTCGAGGGACCTTTCTGATTATGATTCAAAGATGTACGAGCTTCCGGGTGAAATAAGAGAGTACCGTGAGAGACTTGCAAAGAAAAAAGACGAATTGAAATCACTGGGTTCAGTCAACCTGATGGCCCCGGAAGAGTACGAAGAGGTTAAAGAGCGCTATGATTTTCTTAATAACCAGATTAACGACCTTAATCAGGCGCGTGAAGATCTCAAGCAGATAACCGATCAGATTAGGACCGAATCAACAGAGCTCTTTGTTGAAACATATAATAATATCCGTAAAAACTTTCATATAATGTTCAGGCGTATGTTCGGTGGCGGTAGAGCCGAGCTGAAACTGAACGAGCCTGAACATGTTCTTACTTCAGGAATCGAGATCTATGCACAACCTCCGGGGAAGAAGCTTGAAAATATTGCGCTTCTTTCGGGTGGAGAACGTTCGCTGACTGCTGTAGCCATGCTTTTCGCCACCTATATGGTTAAACCTTCCCCCTTCTGTATACTCGATGAGATCGACGCGGCCCTTGATGAGGCCAATGTCGGCCGCTTTGTAAACACCCTTGTGGAGTTTGGAAAGAAATCGCAGTTCATTGTTATTACGCACAATAAGAAGACCGTTACCGGTGCCGGTGCGCTTCTTGGTGTAACAATGGAAGAATCAGGTGTTTCAAAGGCAGTAGCGATTAGGCTGGATAATACCGGGGTACAGGCTGATGAGCAGGAAGAGGCCGGGGTTATATGAAAATCCCGAAACTGCCGTTCAGTTTTCCCCAACTCAGGGAGAGACTCTCGGAAACATTCAGTTTCAGCAGGCGTGAAATTATCATAACTGCAGCCGTAATCGTGTCGGCCGCTGTCGCAGCCGTAATTATAATTGCAGTTGTAAGCTCGGCGGGGCGTGGCACATCGGGAGAATCAGACGAAACAGCAGAATTGTACAGCTTCGAAGATTCAGCTGTTTCAGGCGGTGATCTACCCTTCCTGTCAGATTTTATTATTTATGAAGATAAACTGCAGGAAAGTTTTACTGGAGTTATTCTTTCACGGGAACCCGTAAAGCAGTGGACTGATGAGCAGGTTGAAGAGTACTGGATAGAGCCTGAATCGATTGCTGCTGAGCATCTTGAACAGGAAACCGAAAAAATTATCAGGGATATTTTTGCTGATGTTCCGTAAAACATTACTGTTCATCACTGCAGTACTGCTCTGTTTATTCATCAGCAGCAGCCTATATGCGGAAGAATCTGAATCCAAATCGTTTCTTGAAATCCTGTTCAAAGCAATAGAAGAAACCACCGATGAAACAATAGATATTCCGGCTTTGCTTGATGGATCTATAGATGACCCTGCAGCAGCTGTTGAGACTGTTCTGGAAGCTCCTGCTGCTGAAACTACTACTGCTGAACTGCAGGCAGTTGTAGTGGAACCCGAGATAAAGAGATTAGCACCGGCTGCAGAGAGTGTCGTTGTGCGTGAAGTTCTGGTTTTCGGTACAGCAGGTGAAGGCTGGATCCTGGAAAGTTTTACCGATGCCGGGGGAGCACCTACAGACAGACTGAAATATACCGGCCGCGAATATATCGGCGGCAGGACGATCTTCAGCTTTTATCCCTACAGTACCGGTGAATTTTTAATACATTTAAGAAAGACTGATTATTCAGCCGGGATAATAGAAAACAGAACGATAATGCTTACCGTCGTCGAAAAAAAACCGGACGGGAACGATGCGGAAATTGTTGAGAGTGTTGAGGCTCCGGCTGAGGCTCCGGACCCGGTTCAGGCTGAGCCTCAGGTCGTCACAGCCTCTCCCGAGGAGACAGTAGCAGAACTGCAGGATGATGATTCCCAGGCTGTAGAAAACCTTCCTGTAGATTACAATACCGGCCGTGAAGCGGTTGAGGCCGCGGCGGTGCTGGCTCAAGAAGGGGATTGCCGCGCTGCGGCAGATCTGCTTGAAAAAAGTCTGGAAAATGCTCTATTGCCCGGTCTTGATGAGATCCTCTTCATTCTTGCCGGATACTACGAACACTGTTTGGACATCAGAGATGAGAGGACTGCGGTGAAGTATTATAAGGTTATTATAGATTTATATCCGGTAAGTATTTACTGGGCTGAATCCCGCGCACGAATGAAATATCTTGAGCGAAATTACATCTATATCCGTTAGGACGGTATTGTTGACATTCTGTCGGTTTCAGGGTATAAATGTTTGCAAAATTCTTTTATTGTTTTGAAGTTTGTTTTGCTCCGCTTCACAAACTTTTCTTAACCATATCTGCCCGCTATGGCAGAAAATATTTATAGGGAATAGGTATGCTGGATAAAATTTCGACTACGTTTAGTGACATCTTTAGACAAATTTCCGGCACTGCTTCGATTTCTGAAAAGAATATTGACGATGCCGTAGAGCAGATAAAGCTTGCCCTGCTTGAAGCGGATGTAAACCTTCGGGTTGTCAGACGCTTTGTAAACAGGACTATTAGTGAAGCCAAGGGTGAAAAGGTTCTCAAGGCAGTAAATCCGGGTCAGCAGTTTATAAAGATCGTTCACGATCGAATGGTTCAGCTGCTTGGAGATGAACGTCAGGAACTTGAGCTCAAAGGTCCGGATGTACCCTCAGTAATCCTGATGATGGGACTCCAGGGTTCCGGTAAGACAACGAGTTCAGCCAAGCTTGCGCTCAAGCTGAAGAATGAAGGGCGAAGACCACTCCTCGTTGCGGCAGACCTCGTTCGCCCTGCTGCGGTTAAACAGCTCCATGTGCTGGGTGAACAGACCGGTGTTGATGTTTACAGCGAAGATATAAAAGACCCTGTAAAGGTCGTTAAAAACGCACTTAAAAAGGCAAAGAAAGAACAGTACAATACTGTTATTCTTGATACCGCAGGACGTATGCATGTAGATGCTGATCTGATGGCGGAGATTAAAGCGGTTGCTGCCGCGGCTAAACCCGACGAGACTCTCCTCGTTGCGGATTCAATGACTGGACAGCATGCCGTAGATATAGCGAAAGAATTTGAAGAAACTGTCGGGATAAGTGGTGTAATCCTGAGTAAGTTTGATTCTGATGCACGTGGAGGTGCAGCACTTTCGTTAAAAACAATAACCGGAAAACCGATTAAGTTTATCGGTACCGGCGAAAAGCTTGAAGACATCGAACCGTTTTACCCTGAAAGGATAGCAAACAGAATCCTTGGAATGGGTGATGTTGTCAGCCTTGTTGAAAAGGCTCAGGAAACAATAGAGGAAGAAGATGCCAAGAAGCTTGAAGAGAAGATGGCAAAGGCCACCTTCACCCTTGAGGATTATCTCGAACAGTTTCAGCGTGTTAAGAAAATGGGAAGTATCAAATCGTTAATTGACATGGTTCCGGGTGCTGCCGGACAGATAAATGAAGACGATATTGATGAGAAAGAGATGACGCGTGAAGAGGCAATAATCCTCTCGATGACTATACAGGAAAGGCGAAATCATCGTATAATAGGCCCTTCCAGACGAAAGCGTATCGCTAAGGGAAGTGGTACAAACGTCTATGAGGTTAATCGGCTTCTGAAAAAGTTTGATAAAATGCGGCTTATGATGAAGAAGGTTACAAAAAATAAGAAATACCAGGCCAAGCTGATGAATCAGTTTGGCGGTGCTTGATAAATCACACAGGAGGCTCGAGTGAGCACTAAGATCAGACTGAAAAGATTCGGTACAAAGAAGAGACCGTATTACAGAATTGTTGTAATGGATTCACGAACTGCACGAGACGGAAGAACTATAGAAGAGGTTGGTTTCTACCACCCGATTGAAATAGAAGAAAAGCAGCTTAATCTTAAAGAAGACAGAATTAAAGACTGGCTGGAAAAGGGCGCAAGACCTACTGACACAGTAAAGAAGCTTCTTAACAAGAGCAACATCTTTATCAAATAACAAAATCAACCAAGGAGAATAAGGTGGAAAAAGACCTTGTTGAATATATTGCAAAATCATTGGTAGATGATCCCTCAGGTGTTGAAGTGAACTTGATAGAGGGTGAAAAATCTACCATCCTTGAACTTAAGGTTGCTCCTGATGATATCGGAAAGGTTATTGGAAAACACGGTAGAATTGCAAAAGCCGTGAGAACAATTTTAAGCGCCTCTGCAACAAAAACCGGTAAAAGGATCGTTCTGGAAATTCTGGACTAAATGAACAAGATCACAATCGGAAAGGTGCGTACATCGGTAGGTGTGCGTGGTTATTTCAAGGTCTTGAGTTTTTCCGGAGAGGTTGTTCATTTTAAGAAATTGAAGGGACAAGCTGTTGAATTCAGACTGAACAGCCGCACGAAAATTCTTGCGGTTGAAGATGTCAAAATGAGCGGTTCTAATCTGACGATGAAGGTTGAAGGAATAGACAACCCTGAAGAAGCAAAAAAACTTTCGGGCTGGGAATTGTTTGTTGAGAAAAATAAAGCTGCAAAACTGAAGAAAGACGAGTATTATCTTATCGATCTATGTAAATGCAGTATTATCATGGACGGGAATGTAGTCGGCAGGGTCAAAGGACTTAGCGATAACAGTGTTTCCGACCTGCTTGAAGTAGAAGTTGATGGAAAAGTCAAACTGATTCCGTTTATGAATCAGTATATTGGAGAGGTCAACATCAAGAAGGGAACTATTGAACTTAAAGAAGGATGGCTTCTCGAATGAAGTTTACCGTATTAAGTCTGTTTCCTGAAATACTTCAGGGATTTTTTGAAAGTTCAATCATGGCTAAGGCTGTCGAGCGGGGTTCAATTGAATATGAACTGATTAACATCAGAGATTATGCTTTTGATAAGCATAGAACATGCGACGATGCTCCATACGGCGGCGGTGCCGGAATGGTTATGAAGGCTGAACCGGTTGCCCTTGCGCTTGAGTCAGTTAAATCAGCCGGTAAAAAGACTGTATTTATGTCACCATCCGGTAATTTATTTAACCAGAATATGGCGGCTGAACTTTCTACAGAGCAAGAAGTTGTTATTCTATGCGGCCGATACGAAGGGGTTGATCAGAGGATAATTGACGCGTATATTGATACGGAGATTTCTATAGGTGATTACGTCCTGTCCTCGGGCGAGACGGCAGCGCTTGTAGTTATTGATGCGGTTTACCGGCTTATTGACGGTGTAATCAACAGTGAATCACTTGAAGAGGAAAGTTTCTCAAAGGGTTTGCTTGAATATCCGCATTATACACGACCTGAAACTTTTCAGGGAATGAAAGTCCCCGATATTCTTCTGTCGGGACATCACGCAAACATTGAGAAATGGAGGCGTGAGAAGAGTCTGGAAAAGACAAGGAAGAACAGACCTGACCTCTTGTCGGCATCGGCAACGTCGGAATATGAAATGGAGGATCAAGATGGACTTGATTAAGGCTATTGAAGCTGAACAGATGAAAGAAGAAATCGCAGATTTCAATATTGGTGATACTGTAAAGGTTCACTATAAGATAGTTGAAGGACAGACCGAACGTGTACAGGTGTATGAAGGTCTTGTAATCGCTATGAATAACGGCAGTTCAAGAAAGACTGTAACCGTACGAAAGATGTCTTATGGTGTTGGTGTTGAAAGAATTTTCCCGATTCATTCTCCCAAAATTGAAGCAATTGAAGTTCTAAGACGCGGTCGGGTAAAAAGAGCGAAACTCTATTACATCAGAAAGAGAGTTGGTAAGGCTGCTAAGGTTAAAGAATTAATCAAAAGAAAAGAAAAAAAATAATTGAGAACTGCCTTTTTAGGAGTTAGCAATACTATTCTGAATAAAGCCGGATTGGACGGGCTTCGATCCGGTGATATCATAACTGTTAAAATAATCGAAAATAATAACGGCCTCATTAAAGCATCTATTATGGGAAGATCCATCCTGTTAAAAGGACCGGCAAACCTTCAGATAGGGCAGATCTACCGGGTAAAAACCCAGTGGACAGGAAAAACACTTCTTTTAAATCTTATACACAACAAAAATAATGCTTCAGATATCTTCGGAGCCCCAGGTCAGACTGATTTAGGTTTCAGCATGTTGTATTCAGCCGCGAAAAGGGCGGCATTGCATCTGAAAAATGAAAATGTCGAACTTTTAAAACGCCTGCTGAGAAAGAAAGGACCCCTCAATGAAGAGAAAGCAAGGCTTGCAGCCGAAGCTGTAAAGAAGGGTCTTGCTCCTGAAGAGCTGATAAGCATAATTGAGCATCGGAGCGGAGAAGACAGAGGTTCACAGGAGAAAACGCTTCTGTTCAATCACCTTAAGGACGGGAATGAGCTCTGGTTTATTATTCCTTACAGCTTCGGAATTGATGGAACTCAATTGAGCGGAAGTCTGAGAATAAAAAAAAATACCGACAGCGGTAAATTGACTACAGCAGTTATTGAAACAGAAATAGATTCTTCACGTTTGTTTTTTATGATTTCCGATTTTAACTCTGAAAAGCGACGGCTAAAAGTTTTTTCAGAGCAGCCGCTTGATAATTCTGTAAAAAATAAAATTAAGAGCGGACTTCCTGAAATTCTCGGTAACCTGTCGATGAAATTTGACGATAATATAATTGAGAATTGTTTCAGAAACCAGTCTCTGGAAATGGATTTTGACGGTTTCTCATGTGAAGAGACTTCAGCTGATGGTATTGAGGAGGTCGTATGACCGATAATACCGGAAGGGTGAGCAAGGCCGTGGTTCTTAAGTATCTGAAAGCCCTGCCGGCCCCCTTTATTGTTTGTAAAGGAAAGAATAAACTGGCTGAGATAATAAAAAGAATTGCAGAGGAGAATAATGTAGAGATAGTGCGTAAGGATGATTTGATTGATGGGCTTTACGAATTTGACGCAGGAGACTACATCCCTGAAGATTTGTATGAGGTCACGGCTGAGATACTTGCGTTTGTTTATAATCTGCAGAGATGATAATGAAAAAAATACCGGTTGTAGAACTTGAAGAAGGTTTAAAATTTGACAAACCCGTTTATGTCGATGGCGAGAATCTGCTTGTACCCGAAGGTGTTCAAATCAGGCAGAAAGATATTGACAGACTGATTAGATGGGGTGTTGAAGAGGTGATGACGGAAGGTGGTATTGTCATCGGAAGTCCTGAGAGTTCAGACAATGATGAAACAGATAATAGTGTTTCTAAAATACTGATGAAACAGTATGAGATTGCAATTGAGGCGATGGACTCATTTTTCGGTGATTGTCGAAAGGGCTTGAGTGCGAATAAAGAAGATATAGATACCGTACTGAGCGGTTTTTACCCGCTGATTATTGAGAATACAGAAGAAGCATTGATTCTGACGACTATAAAAAAAGGCAGCCATGACAGGCTTTCGTCAGCTGCTGTAAATAATCTTATTCTTACAACTGTGCTCGGCGCTACTATAAAGATCCCGCCGCATAGACTGCTTAATATTGCCGCCGCGTCGCTAATCCACGATATCGGAATGACAAGGATTCCGCAGGATATCATAAAGAAGAAGGACAAGCTCACTCCGGCTGAGCTGGAGAGTATAAAAACCCATGCGGTTTATGCCTACAGGATGGCAATTAAAGACCTCAGCCAGCCGGAAGAGGTGGGCCGGGTTGCAATGAGTCACCATGAGAGGTGGGATGGAAAAGGATACCCGCGCGGACTCGAAGGAAATAAAATTCCTGTGGGGGCCAGGATACTGTCAGTAACTGATGCCTTTGTGGCTATGGGTAAAAACCGGCCGGATAGAGATTCACTGCTTGGATACACAGCCATACGGCAGATTTTGAACGATAATTCGCGACGGTTTGATCCGGCAATTCTCAAGATTTTTATAAAGAGTATAGGTATCTATCCACGCGGAAGTATAGTGATACTGAATAACGGGGCAATTGGAAGGATAAATCGTATAAGATCGGCTGCACCGCTTAGACCCGGGCTGCAGATTCTTGTTGATGAAAGAGGCAGAAAGCCTAAAAAAGAACGGGAATTTGTCGATCTTTTCAGTGAGAAGGATCTGTTTATAACAAGACCGGTGGATCCGAAGGAGCTGGTAAAAAG
>DMKD01000163.1 GCA_003454605.1 Spirochaeta sp.
TTTGCACCCCTGAACATATTTCTTATTCGTGAGCCGAACCGGAATGAAGAAGACATTCTTGAGTTCTATACAAATATTGTTCAGCCTGACCTACAGCTGCTCTGCGATTATGAAGATGATATTGATGAAAAGGACCGGTTTAAAGGTATACCTAGGCTTCTCGTTGAAATCCTGTCGCCGTCTACTAGAAAGAAAGATGTATGGAACAAGCTTCATCTTTATTCGGAAAGCGGGATTGAAGAGTACTGGATTGTCGATCTGAAGTATAAAACAATCAGTGTCCACACTTTTCCCGATGGAGATTCCAGACCGGATGCAGTATTTAAAGCTGATGAATCAGCCGAATCAACGATTTTCGAGGGATTGAAGGTGCCGCTCGAGCGGCTGTTTTAACCGCAGTCTGCGCAGACACCCTTATAGTAAAGATGTCGCTCGTCTACAGTGAATCCTTCGGGCAGGTCGTGTTCAACATCAGTCAGGTCGACGTTAAAATCGTGAATCTCGCCGCATTGTGTACATTTAAAATGACCGTGGTCGGATGTGTCGGCGTCAAAGCGGGTTTCATTTTCTTCTATCGTGACGGCCTGTACGAGGTGTTTCTCCAGAAACAGATCCATTGTATTGTAAACCGATGTCTTCGAGAGTGTGGGGATTTCACTCATCAATGATTTATAGATTGTATCGGCAGTGGGATGATTATGTTTTGTAACGAGGTAGTCGTATACCTTCATCCTCACAACAGTTGGTTTAACATCATGTGATTTTAAAAATTCCGCTGTCTGCATGCCGTTTCCTTATTAACGGGAACCACGCAGCGGGGCTGCATGGCTCCTGTTAAAATTAGAGGGGGTTAGAAATATCTTTTAAGGAGACCCTGGAAAGCTGAGCCATGTCTGGCCTCGTCCTTACACATTTCATGAACGGTGTCGTGAATTGCATCGTAGCCGAGTTCTTTAGCTTTCTTTGCAAGATCAAGCTTGCCCTGTGTAGCGCCGTGTTCGGCAGCAACCCGCAGTTCAAGGTTTTTCTTTGTATCGGCCCAGACTACTTCACCGAGAAGTTCGGCAAACTTTGAAGCATGTTCAGCTTCTTCGAAAGCTATTCTCTTGTAAGCTTCTGCTACTTCGGGGTATCCTTCTCTGTCAGCTTGACGGCTCATCGCGAGATACATTCCTACCTCGGTACATTCGCCCATGAAGTTTTCTTTAAGGCCGTTTACAACCCATTCGTCAAGACCCTTTGCAACACCGATTTTGTGCTCATCAGCAAATGTAAGACCTTCGGTCTCGACCAATTCGTTGAATTTTTCTTTTGCTGCGCCGCACTGAGGACATTTTGCCGGTGCTTCATCGCCTTCATAAACATAACCGCATACTGAACATACCCATTTCTTCATCTGTTTTACTCCAAATTGTAATTAATATAAAATTGTAATGATTACAATCATTATGATATGGAAAGCAGACTTTGTCAACTGGAAAAATTTGATTATATTTAATGTATGACTGATGGCAGAGGATTAAAACGTAAAAGGCTTGTGATGCCCGAATATATCCGACAGGCGCTTGAAGATTATGATTTAACGAATGATTACGAATCCCGTCCTGCTTATCAGCGAAATGACTATTTAGGCTGGATATGCAATGCAAAGCGGCAGTCAACGAAGGAGAAGCGCCTGGCACAAATGCTGGAAGAACTTGAGTTGGGTGGTGTTTATATGAAGATGGAGCATCGGGCCTCGCGGAAATTATCCCGCTGAGGCTGCTCAGGTTCCATGTGAGTTAATATCAATCGCATCCCATGGGTAGCAGATCCATTTATCTTCAAGTTCTTCCCCGACCCAGTAACGGGTAATTTCAGCGGGGATTGACCCTCTTTTTTCCTTGTTTTTATTGTGAAGTACAGCAACCGCGATCTCGGCGGGGGCATCACTCATCAGCTCCCGCAGGCAGTATTCGAGGGTTACTCTTGAATCATCAACTTCGTCGACGAGGAGTACTTTCTTGCCTTTGAGCTTTTTCTCAACTTCATCAATCCATTGAATTTTTTCAGGACTTTTTTTGGGTATATTGTTTTCATCGTAGAGTTTGAGTCCAACCGTCAGTATCGGTTTGTTAATATAAGTCTTAATGATTCTAGCGGGGATGAAACCGCCTGTTCCTATTGCTACAATTACGTCGGGATCATAGCCGTCCTGCTTGATCTGCTGCGCAACCTTCTGAATTGTGTTGTGAATATCGTTATATGTGAAAAAAATCTTCTCTTCTGATGACATAATAAACTCCATTTTGCCGATAATTATAGAACCTAGGATAATAGACAGATATTATCTTTTCAAGTGGAAACTCTTTTACTTCAAGGATATAATTAGAATTGAGTATGCTTAACGATAAAAACATTATACTAGTCATCGCGATTTCATTTGTTGTGCTGTTTCTAGCCGGTTTCGGTTATTACTTTGTAATAGATACAATATCGATGGAATCTATTGATGAATCTGCACCTGTCACTCTGGCTGAAGGGGAAACCCTCATTCTAGACAGTAATTGGACGGCTTATACCGACAGCAGTTTCAAACAGAAAACGGACATCCAGCCGGGGGTATTCGGAAAAGGAGAGTATTATTTTCGATTACTCCTTGATACACGGGATATGCAGGGTCAGAATGCCTTTCTGGTCAATACTGTTTATTCGGCCTATACCATGCATGTTAACGGTGTCCTCGTAGCGAAATCCGGGCGGCCTTCACTGAAAGATGAGCAGCTGGAGTTAAACAGAACTCATGCGTTTGCCTATCAGCAGGATACCGACGTTCTTGAGATTGTTGTTCATGTTTCGAACAGCAGTCATAGATTCGGCGGAAGTATGCTGCCCTGGCTTTCATACGGGCGGTATCCTGATGTCGACATTTATGAGCAGCAGGGTCGGATGCTCGATGCGCTGGTCGTTTTTTTGCTTGCCGGCTTTGCCCTGTTGAACATTTTCAATTATTTTTATCTGCGGAGACATTCTTACAGCCTGTATTTCTTTTTATACATGTTTATCTATGCGCTTTATGCTTTGTTCAGTGGGCATGTTCTTGCCGGCTGGGTAATTCCGGTTATGAACGGCAGTTTTGTGTTTAGAATGGAAGAGGTCCTGATTATTCTCGCACTTCCGCTTATGCTGAATTATATCCGTTCATTATACCCGAACGAAATGCACAAGTCTGTGATGATAGTCACTCAGGTAATCGCTCTTGCTGTAGCAGTTCTTATGTTTGTATTTCCGCTTTCATTGGTTAGAGATATTGCAGTAATTTATTCATATTTGAGGATAGCTGGAGCAGTATATATAATATGGCGGCTGGCAGCAGCGATAAGGAAGGGGCGCAAAGGTGCCCGGATGACCCTTCTTTCCTTCAGTATTTTATCTTTGTGCATGTTGAATGATTTCCTGTTTGCCTCAGGTGTAATACAAACGGTAAGGTTGATATTTCCAGGACTGATCTTTTTCGCTGTTAACCAAACCTATCGATTGATTAAAGACAGTCTCGCTGATTACAGAAAATTCGAAGACACTCATTCCAGACTGGAGGCAGTAATGGATCAGAAGGAAAGTTTTTTTTCGAGAAACTCTATCGAACTTGCAAAACCGATAAGAAATATAGTTGAACTCGGCGAGAGTCTTCTGAAGGGTTCTATTGGTCCGTTGAATTCGGAACAGATAGCCACCTCCTCACTTATAGTATCTAACGGTGTTCGTCTTTCTAACATGGTGAACGACATTCTGGATTTTACAAAGATAAAAGAGCATGAGATAGAACTGAAGCTGGCACCCGTAGAATTCTTTAAGGTTTCGCGTAAAGTCCTTAACAGCTGTGAAGCCCTGGTCGCCATCCAGGATCTTGAACTCATTTCGGAAGTCGGCCGGGAATTGAAGGTTCTCGCGGCGGATGAGCAGCGCTTTGAGCAGATTCTCTACAACTTAATCAGCAATTCAATCAGCCATACAAATAGTGGAAAGATTATAGTCCGAGGCACTGAAAAAGATGAAGCGTTAGAGGTTTCAATTATAGTTGAAGGCAGTAATCTTGATGAGGAGAGTGTAAATAACCTGTTCACAGCCTATGAAGACAGTGTTAGTGATGATATTGATGAGCAGAATGTAGCTGATTTAAGCCTTGCTATTGCGAAAAAGCTGATCGAACTTCATGGAAGTGAAATCATCATCGAAACCGACGAGAACAGGATCACCTATAAATTTAACTTTGCTTTCTGGGAAGGGGCGCGGGTGGCAACTGAAGAAGAAGAGCTGGAGATGGATGCGCTGATTAATCTGCAGCCGGTTTTTGATGAAATCACAGCCGATCGTAATCTTGAAATTCTTATTGCCGGAAAAGATGTGGAGGAACTCCAGATTTTAAAAAGTCAGCTTTCGTCGATGAATTATTCTGTTGTCCCGATGATGACTGGAGCCGAGCTGCTTTCACGGGTTAAAGAAGATGTACCCCATCTTGTTGTGGTAGATGTGAAGCTGCCCGATATGAGCGGTTATGATGTCTGTTCACAGATTCGTGAAATCTTTTCGAAAGATGAACTGCCGGTAATCCTGGTAATTAATAAAGAAGATATCTCTGATATGATGGAAGGTCTGACTTCAGGAGCAAATGACTTCCTTACCAGACCCTACCTGCAGGAGGAATTCCTTACGAGGGTAAATACCCATCTTCAGCTCTCTAGGATCAGCAATGTCTACAGCCGCTTCGTTCCAACCGAATTCTTGAGCTCGCTTGGGCAGGAGAATATCATTGATGTGGAATTAGGCGATCAGGTATCACGTGAGATGACCATCCTTTTTGTTGATATCAGGGCGTTTACTAATCTGTCTGAGAATATGACGCCCGAAGAAAATTTCAAGTTTATAAATTCATACCTCAGCCGGTTCAGCCCGATGATTACCAACAACGGCGGATTCGTTGATAAATACATAGGGGACGCCATTATGGCTCTTTTTCCCGATAAGCCTGAAGATGCTCTTGCTGCTGCAAAAGAGATGATTGAACATGTCAATGTGTACAACGGGCACAGGGCAAATTGCGGTTATAAACCAATCGGTATAGGAATTGGAATTCATACCGGGAATATGATTCTCGGTATCATCGGAGATGAAAAACGAATGCAGGGAACTGTAATCTCTGATGCCGTTAACCTCGCTTCACGTATTCAGGATGTCACAAAGCTCTATAAGGCAAATGTCGTAATCAGTCAGGAAACATTTGTAAAGCTCGAGAACCCGGCTGAATATAATTTCAGATTTCTGGGGCGTGTTAAGGTGAAGGGAAAAGATAAAGCTGTAGCTCTCTTTGAAATATTTGATGCAGAGGATGAAATCAGGCGAAAGCTGAAGAATGATACAAAGTCTGATTTTGAATCGGGATTAGGGAAATTCTCACTTCGTGATTTCGATGAAGCACAGAACCTGTTAGAGAAAGTGGCCGTGAGGGATCCGGAGGATCAGACAGCACAGGTTTTTCTTGACCGGATAGATGAAATGCGGCGGGCTGAGAAGAAGGCCTTTCTTACGTCGCTTTAAAAAAAAAGAGGGTCAGATCAATGCTGTTTGATCTGGCCCTTCTGTTTATTAAAATCTAATCCTATTATTTCCCGTCTGAGTAATAATTGATAAGACAGCCTGAGACTATGATATCCAGTTCGCTGTCGGTTAAATCTTTCAGATAGAGGGTTATTTCTTTAACACTTGCAGCTGAAATCACAAATGCCTTCATTTCTTCTTTCTTATTCTGCAGAGCTTCTCTGATATTCGGAACAAAGATGTAGTCAAGCACATTGAAATCAGCTTCTGATTTATCTACAGTGAACGGAAGTATTCCCCAATTAATCAGGTTGCTGCGATACCGTTTTGTCGCGTATTCAACGGCTATGTTTGCCCAGCCGCCGAGAACCTTCTGACATGAAGCGGCCTGTTCACGTGCTGAACCGTCACCGGGCTTGTTGGCGAAGATCAGGCTTCCTGTTCCCGTGTTCTGTGCAGAACATTTACCGGCTTCCTTATTTATTCTCTCAATGAGTTTCGAGAATTCAGCATCTGCTCTATCTTCCCTGCGGTCTGTTTCGGTTTTATAGCTTCCTTTTGCGCGTCCGACATACTCGGGATCACGCCGTGACAGGGTGAACTCGGCCAGCCTGAGCGGATTGGATCTGAATGATGATGTTTCGCCGGATGGAATAAGTTCATCGGTGGTGGTTACCGGATCATTTATGACCGCAGCGAACTGAAGCAGAAGATTTTCGGTCAGGGGTATCATCTGAGGCCAGTCCTTAATATTCGGACCGAAT
The DNA here is from genome assembly GCA_003454605.1 of Spirochaeta sp. Taxonomy (GTDB): domain Bacteria; phylum Spirochaetota; class Spirochaetia; order UBA9216; family UBA9216; genus Thalassospirochaeta. The sequence goes on from DMKD01000163.1 coordinate 6,339, forward strand.
ACGAGTTCTTCGTCGGATGTAGGGGTAAGAGCCTTGCTCTTTACTCTGTTTTCATAAATCTCGCCGCTAAAATGATAGGCGATAT
>DMKD01000372.1 GCA_003454605.1 Spirochaeta sp.
GACTGTCTCGGTAGTTTCTCTTGCTCTCTCTATTGTGTTCTCTGAAATCCCTTCAGCAAAGATAATGCCGCCGATTTTATTATCAAGCAGGTAATCCAGATAGAGTCGTTCTTTTTCTTCATTATTCTCTGTATCACAAACGGTAAGCGGTATTCGCCGCTCCATTGCTAAATGACTGATTCTTCGAACAATCAGCGCAAAAAAAGGATTAAGAATATCAAAGACAAACAATGCCAGTCCCCAATGGGACTGCGAGCTGAGTCGAGAGGCAAAGGGGTTGGGGCGATAATCCAGTTCTACCATTTTATTCTGGATTCGCTTTCTTAATGGTTCTGCAACAATTGTCGGGTTATTAAGTACCCGGGAAACAGTAGCCGGCGAAGTATTACAGATTTCAGCAATTTCTGTGATGTTATATTGACCCAAATAAGTCCCACTTATGTGAAAACGCTTTCATTAATTCTGAGATTATCCTGCCAGGTACAACTTGTCAATAAAACCACTATTGAATTATTCTAAAAAACTATCGTATAAACGGTTTGATCCAAAGATCTAAACATGTTAGTATAACTTTAAATTGAAATCGTTTTCATGATTGGGGGTTGTTTATGACTAAAAGACTCAAAAAGCTTCGAGACGGATTGTTCGAAAAATTCCCGGGGATATGCCCGGAACGGGCCGTTATATTTACCGAATCGATGAAGAAGAGTGAGGGTCAGCCTATAGTGAAACGGCGGGCTCAATCCTTCTATGATGTCCTCGACTCAATGACAATACTCGTTAGAGAGGGCGAACTTCTCGTAGGAAATCAGGCTAGTTCTGTTCGTGCTGCCCCGGTTTTTCCGGAGTACTCTACAGATTGGATTGTCCGTGAATTCAGAGGTGACCCCTATCATTTTGCCCAACGCCCCTGTGATCAGTTTACATATAATGAAAGTGCTAAAAAAAAGATACTTGATACTATTGATTACTGGAAGAACAAGACACTTTTTAACAGTATATGGAGCCAACTTCCTGAACCGGCCAAAGTTGCCTGGGAAATCAATGCTATAGATGATACCTGGTGTACTGCAGCAGGGTTGGGCAATGTTCTACCGGATCATGAAATGGTTTTAAAAGAAGGCCTGAATGGTGTAATAAATCAGGCCCAGAAACGCCTGGATGAACTGGACCTGACTGAGCCTGGTACAATCTCCCAGTACTGGTTTCTTCAAGCTGTTATAACTACCAACAAAGCTGTAATTAATTTTGCCGAGCGCTTTGCGGACTTGCTTGCTGAATTGGCATTGTCCACAACTGATGCTGTAAGAAAACAGGAACTGCTAACAATGTCGGATAATTGCCGTCATGTTCCTGCTGGTCCGGCGGAAACGTTCTGGCAGGCTATTCAGACAGTCTGGTTTATTCAGCTGATACTTCAGATAGAAACTAATGGGCATGCCATTTCTCTTGGACGTTTTGATCAGTACCTCTGGCCTTACCTGAAAAACGATCTTGATAAAGGTATAATTACCCGTGATTTTGCCCTGGAACTTGTTGAATCCTTTTTTATCAAAGCTAATGAGATAAATAAACTCCGATCATGGCCAGACAGTGAATATTTCCCCGGATACCATCTGGCAGAGAACCTGGCGATAGGAGGTCAGACTGCGGATGGAAAAGATGCGGTAAATGAACTTACCCACATCGTACTTGATGCAACCTGCGAGATGGGTTTAACAAAGCCTTCAGTTTCTCTGAAATGGTTCGAGGGTACTCCTGATAAATTTATGCACCGGGCTCTGGAAGTTGTTCACGAACATAAAGGCGGTCAACCTGCACTCTACAGCGACCCGGGAGTTATGCGGATTCTGAAAAATATGGGTGTAGCTGAGGACGACCTCTACACTTGGGCTCCAGTGGGATGTATTGAAGCTTCAGTTCCGGGGAAATGGGATTTTGCCGCCAAGGGTTCCTGGCTGAACCTGGCGAAGGTTTTTGAAATTACATTGAATAACGGTACTGATCCGGCAACCGGAAATACGCTGCTTAAAGGTGATGGAGATCTGAGTTCCTTTAAAAGTGCTGATGAGATTATGAGAGCATATAAAAGACAGCTTAAATATTACATGGATCTTCAGGTAATCGTGGAGCATATCAGTGATGAAATGCACATTCTACACGACCAGAATGCTTTCCGATCGTCGTTGATTCACGATAGTATTCAGCGTGGTAAATCTCTTATTGAAGGTGGTGCCAGGTATACGGCTGATGGTGGACCGACAGCAGGTGCGGTTTCTGTGGGAGATTCTTTTGCTGCTTTGGATTATGCCCTGTTTGACAGAAAAGTATTCACCGCAGAGCAGCTTATTCACGCAATGGAAACCAATTTTGAGGACGAATCTACGTCTCCCAGCGGTTTTGAGATACAGCAGACACTTATCAATAAAATTCCAAAATTCGGTAATGATAATGATTACGCTGATAAATGGACTGTGGAAATCGATGAATTTCTCGGATCAACCTATTACAACGAGTTTAAAAGCTCCCGCTACGGGAAAGGTCCTGTTCCTTCCAATTTTGCATTAAGTCTCAGTTCCGTTACCGGGAATGTTGCATTCGGGAAATCTGTAGGAGCTCTTCCGAATGGGCGGAAGTCAGGAGCTCCGGTGAATAACGGAGTTTCTCCTTCTAATGGTTCTGAACAAAACGGTCCTACTGCTGTTATTAATTCTGAAGCTAAGTTGCCGAGTATCTGGTTTCAGAAAGGATCCATATTCAACATGCGGCTTTCCTCAGACGCTCTTACCTCTGAAGCCGGAAGGAATCGGGTATTGGCTCTGGTGAAGTCTCATTTTAAAAACAACCAGTACCACATCCAGTTCAACGTACTTGATAATGAAACGCTGATTGAGGCTCAAGAGAAACCGGAGGAATATAAGGATCTGATGGTTAGAATTGCCGGTTACAGTGCCTTTTTTACACCTCTGAACCGGGAATTACAAAATGATGTTATTGAGCGAATGAAGTTTGAAGTGAAGAACTGAAAGAGACTTCCTTAATGACAAGGAATTGTTTCGTCAGCCCCATTCCTGAATGTGGATGAATAAGGTTGTTATATAGTCGGAAACAATAGAATCCAGCTATTCAGAACCATTCTCAGCATGAAAAGATCAATTTATGTCAAAAACTTTATCTTTCTTAAAGGATTCTTATGATATGATCTTCGGACATGCAAAACAACAGGAGGGTTAATATGGGCATAAGCGATGTGAAAGATCGATTCAAACAGATGCCTCCCGGTATGAATATGGATCAGGCGATAGTTGAGGCGGAACGATGCCTTCTCTGTCATGACGCACCGTGTTCAAAGGCCTGTCCCGCAGGGACCGAGCCGGGTGAGTTTATCAGAAAATTACGATTAAGGAATATTACAGGTGCAATCCGCACCATCAAGTCAAACAATATTCTTGGCGGAGCCTGCGGGGTACTTTGTCCCACAGCTGAACTCTGTGAGAGAGAATGCAGTGCCATGATGGCATCGGATGAGAATCCCGGGGGCAGCGACAAAGCTATCCGCATCGGTGATATTCAGCGTTTTCTAATTGATCACAGCAGGGAAATTGATTTTCAGCCTGTTGAAGTTGAAGATTCCGGTGTTTCCGGTAAAATCGCCGTTGTCGGTTCCGGTCCTGCCGGTTTGAGCTGTGCAGCTGAAGTGGCGAAATTGGGTTA
>DMKD01000350.1 GCA_003454605.1 Spirochaeta sp.
CGTAACGAAATTGTCGTGCACCCTGGTCCAGGAAAACAATAGACTATTGTTTAATATAAGAGGATAATGAATTAAGGGAGGAAAATATGAATGATAAACGTGTAGTTCTAACAGGAATGGGGACTGTGAACCCGCTCGCATTGAATGTTGAAGACAGCTGGACCAGAGTGCTCGCAGGTGAATCCGGAATTGACAGAATTACCCGATTTGATTCATCCCATATAGCAGTACAGATTGCAGGCGAAATAACCGGCTTTGATTATAGACCCTATTACAACGATGAACAGTTAAAATCGGCAAAACGAATGGACCTGTTTGTTCATTATGCAGTTGCCGCCATGAAAGAAGCCGTTGACTCTTCGGGATTTGATATTAAAAAAGATCCTGATCGAACCGGAATCGCAATCGGAAGCGGAATCGGCGGACTCACAGTATCCCATGAGAACTCGGTTGCACTCGCGGCCAAAGGGGCACGAAGAGTCAGCCCGTTTTACATTCCAATGTCGATTGGAAATATCGCCGCAGGCTACCTGAGTATGATGTACGGATTCAGGGGGCCGAATCTGAGCACCCAGACCGCATGCGCGACTTCAAATCATGCAATTGCTGTTGCAATGATGCTGATAAAGTCAGGCATGGCTGACACGATGTTTGCCGGAGGAGCAGAGGGAACCGTTATAGAGATGGCTATGGCCGGTTTTTCGAATATGCGGGCATTATCCACAAGAAATGATGATCCAAAAGCAGCTTCACGGCCTTTTGACCGTGACAGGGATGGATTTGTCCTCAGTGAAGGCTCGAGTGTACTCGTACTCGAAGAGCTGGAGCACGCAAAAGCCCGTGGCGCAAATATTATATGTGAGGTTTTAGCTGCCGGGATGTCGGCAGATGCCTATGACTTTGTCATTCCGGACCCTGAAGGGGAAGGCGCCTTATTGTCAATGAAGATGGCCTGCAGCCAGGCAGAAATTAACAGTGATGATATTGATTACATAAACGCTCACGGCACATCCACACCGGTAGGAGACCTGGCCGAATCAAAGGCCATATATAAGCTGCTTCAGGGAAAACAGGACGACGTCTGTGTTGGTTCCACCAAATCGATTCACGGTCATCTTCTCGGTGCAACAGCCGGCTTAGAGGCTATTATTTGTGCGAAGACTATTACAGAAGGTAAGATTCCCGCAAATATTAACATTGATAATCTTGATCCGGAAATCCCCCTCAGCTGCATAAATACTGAGCTGATTGAGAAGGAAGTCAAGATTGCGATGTCTAATTCATTCGGTTTTGGAGGACATAACTCCACACTTGTACTGAAAAAAATGGAGTGATATTCAAACCAGGATATTTTGTGTATCATGCAGTGCAGCTGAGAATCAGCTGTAACAAGGAACACATATGTCATTTAATTCATTAGGATTATCCGAATCAATATTGCATACCCTGAAGCTTCAGGGTTTCAAAACGCCCTACCCCGTACAAAAGGAAGCAATTCCAGCCGTTCTTAAGAAGGCGGATGTTCTGGGTATTGCAAAAACAGGCACCGGCAAAACCGCGGGCTATGTCCTACCGGTTCTTATGAATCTTCAGGGAAGGACTTCTAAAAAAAACAGACACATAGATGTTCTGGTGCTGGTTCCGACAAGGGAACTGGCCGTACAGGTGAATGATGTTTTTAAGATATTTGAGGAGAACCTTCCGCAGCAGCTAAAAACTCTGGCGGTGTTCGGGGGAGTTTCCGTCAATCCGCAGATGAAGTCCCTGCAGAATGTGAATATGCTGGTAGCCACCCCCGGTCGGTTACTCGAATTGGTTAAGCTGAATGCTGTCAGTCTGTCTGAGATTCAGACCCTGGTGCTGGATGAGGCTGATAAAATGCTTAATGCCGGTTTTAAAAAAGAAATGGACAGGATAATCGAGATACTTCCGATGGAAAGACAGAATCTCCTGTTTTCTGCGACCCTGACTGAAGACGTTCGCAATATGAACAATTTAATCCTTCATAATCCTGTGGTTATAAAAATCGAAGCAGACGAAGATGATATTGATCTTATAAACCAGATTGCGTATTTCATCTCCGAAGATAAAAAAGGACCGTTGCTTCGCCATCTGATTAAAAGCAAGGAGATGACGCAGGTTTTGATCTTTGCATCATCGGTTGCCCGCGCCGACAGGGTTGCAGACAAACTAAGAAAGAATGACATTGATGCTAGATCAATTCATAGAAAAAAAACGCAGGGAGTTCGAACAGATCTGCTGACAAAATTCAAATACGGCAAACTGCAGGTCCTGGTTACAACCGACCTGCTCTCACGCGGAATAGACATTGACTCTCTGCCATATGTCATCAACTATGAACTGCCTCGCTCACCAAAAACCTTCATCCACCGAATCGGTCGAACCGGCCGTGCTGAAACCATGGGTGAAGCAATAAGTCTGGTTTCACCGGCTGAGGAACATCATTTTAGAGTAATCGAAAAGAAGATGAAAAAACGCGTTAAGAGAATGGATGTCCCGAAACAGTTCTGAGAAAATACTTCGACAGCAAATAACATACAATTCTTGATTCCTATAACAAACAGGCTTATCATTATAACAGGAGGTTTCGATGTCCTCTTATATTGACCGGATTATAGATTTCATTCGCAGCAGCCTGGATAAATACGGCTACGGGGGAGCTGTAGTCGGTATCAGCGGAGGGATAGATTCAGCCGTTGTTGGGAAACTGCTTACAGAAGCTCTCGGCCCGGACAGGGTTTTAGGGCTTCTGCTGCCGGAAAGGGACTCCTCAAAAAGCACCATTGCCGACTCGCGCCTTGTCGGTGATTTTCTCAAAATCAATTACAAACTTAAACCGATAACCCCTCTTATCCGAAAACTGGGTGTATACCGGATGAAACCGCCTGCAAGACTGGTTCCACGCAGAATGCAGGAGAGGTATGCTGAAAAGATCTGGAATAATACCGACAAGCCCTATCTGAACGATTTGAAGACCGCCGGAGGTGAAGATAATCGACAAAATCTGGCCTATTACAGAACAAAGCATCGATTCAGGATGGTCAGGATGTACTTTGAAGCGGAAAAAAGAGGCTATGCAGTTGCAGGAACTACAAACCTAACCGAACTGCTTACCGGTTTCTATATAAAATGGGGTGACGATTCGACCGATATTGAACCGATTATGCATCTGTACAAGACTCAAGTTTTCGAACTGGCACAGGAGCTGGGCATTCCCCGAAAGATAGTCGGAAAACAACCGAGCCCTGATGTCGCGCCCGGAATCACCGACGAATTTGCTCTCGGGATGTCCTACGACAAACTCGACCGGCTTCTGATGAAGATTCGGGCTGAAGATGAATCAGGAATTCCTGTACTAGGCGAAAGCGATGCAGATATAAACAGGGTGAGGGAGATTATTGAGGCCGCTGAATACCGGAATGTCAGAAATCTGAACCTGCTGAAGGATAAGAAATGAGTATCGGCATCAAACTAAACGGAAACAAAATGGAGATGCCGGAGGGGAGCAGCCTCTATGACTTAATACTGCTGAAAAAGTGGCGTCTTGTCCCTATGACAGTAAAAGTTGACGGAAAGCTTGTTGAGGGCAAAGAGTATGGCGCGATAATGCTAAAGAATGATCAGGATATCAGGATAATGCCGTTTTTCGGCGGAGGCTGAGTGACGGCGGCATCAGTCCTATCCTGTTTTCCTCGGGCCGAATGGATTACCCCCTGAAGCGATGGGCTGCCTATTTCAGCCACGGCATCAATACATTTTGCGGCCTTATACCCGCATCAAAGCTGACAGTTTCCATCTTATGAAAAAACCTATGATGCAATGCAGAATTATACGACAATCCCCGACTTTCTTAATTCTACCGATGCTGATAAAATATCAAAAGATCCGGATTACCGTTACAAGTACTCCAACAGCTACACCTACCATCCCTTTCACGCGATGTCCATGCTCAGCGGAGGATCTGTCAGCTCACTATGGTGTTCTCAAACAATAATTATTGGCGCAGAAAAGCCTTCCTATGCCCGGGGAATGGGGTTCACTCCTCTCAAGACATATGAAGATGCTATAAAGCAGGCAGAACGCTATGTCGGTAAAAACCCGAGAATCCTATGCACCCCTGAAAGCTTTTCCGGCGGCGCAGCAGTGCATCTGGGAGTGAGCAAATAATTGATCTACGAAGGCAGCTCCGCTTGCACAGCACAGCGGCTTAATCTATAATTCTTTGTGGATTTATTTACCCAGTCTGAAAATAAAGAAGCCCCCCTTGCATACCGGATGCGCCCGCGTAATATCGACGAGTTTGTCGGGCAGGATCATATAGCGGGACCGGGGCGACTTCTGCGGCGGATCATTCAGGCCGACCGCATGTCATCCATAATCTTCTACGGACCTCCGGGCACGGGGAAAACAACCCTCGCGCGGGTGATTGCCAATACAACCAGCTCCAGTTTCATCACAATGAACGCGGTTCTCGACGGGGTTAAAAACCTGCGGGACGCGATTGCCGAGGCTCAGAACACCCGGGATCTCTATGATAAACGGACTATCCTGTTCGTAGACGAGGTGCACCGCTGGAATAAATCGCAGCAGGACGCGCTTCTTCCCTGGGTGGAAAACGGCACAGTAATTCTAATCGGTGCTACAACCGAGAATCCCTACTTTGAGGTAAACAAGGCCCTTGTCAGCCGAAGCCGTATATTTCAGCTGAAACCCCTGACTGAAAAAAATCTGCATGATGTCGCCCTGCAGGCTGTGAATGATGCTGCCCGCGGATACGGCCGCTTTGATGTCGAGTTTACAGACAATGCTCTCGGGCATCTGATAAAAACTGCTAACGGCGATGCCCGCAGCCTGCTTAATGCCCTCGAGCTTGCAATAGAAACAAGTGCTGACGATTACCCTCCTGCCCCCGATACTAAAATCACTGTCGACATGCAGACCGCCGAGGAAAGCATACAGAAAAAAGCCCTTCTCTACGATAAAGAGGGGGACTATCATTACGACACAATTAGCGCGTTCATAAAATCAATCAGGGGTTCCGACCCGGATGCTGCGGTCTACTGGCTTGCCATGATGGTGCGGGCGGGAGAAGAGCCCCGCTATATATTCAGACGAATGCTCATAAGCGCGAGTGAGGATGTCGGCCTTGCAGACCCGCAGGCGCTCGGAGTGGTTGAATCGGCAGCAGCGGCATTTGACCGTGTGGGAATGCCAGAAGGCCGGTTCCATCTGACACAGGCGGCTCTCTATCTTGCGACCGCCCCTAAATCAAACACAAACCTTGCCTTCTTTGACGCCCTCGGCGCCGTTGAGCAGGAATTCGCGAAAGAAGTACCGAACCATCTGAAGGATGCCGGCCGCGACAAGGAAGGCTTCGGCCACGGCGAGGGCTACCTCTACCCCCATGCCTATAGGGACCACTGGGTCGCCCAGCAGTATCTGCCTACAGGGCTTCAGGGCCGAATATTCTATGAGCCGACCGATCAGGGGTATGAAGCGGGGATCCGCGAGCGGGTGAGACTGCAGCGCGAGATACAGCTTGCCGTCGTTACTGAAGACCGAACCGAGGAAGTGCTGACCTTCTCTCCACCCGACAGAGAAAGCGAAAGGTGGCTCAACAGAGTGAACCGCGAAACGGGCCGGACGCTGACAATAATACGGGGCAGGCTGTTTGACGCAATTGACAATCCCAGACCTGCGGCTGACGCCCATGTAATCAGCAGCCTGAAGACTGATGAACTGCCAGTGCAAAAACAAGATACCGGGCTCACCGCGGCCTCAGGCTTTAACCGCCACGACAGAATTCTAGTGATTGAACCGGGTGTACCCGTTCTGTTGTGGGAAGCTGTCAGAAAAACACCCGAGGGATCAGTATATTATCTGCCGGGGGGTAAAAAGGAAGCTGAAATTTGCCGTCACTATGCTCAGTCTCTGCCTGAGGAAAATCGTCCGATAGAGATTGATGCCGGAGAGTTGAAAAGCCTGAAGAGCAGCCTGCCTGAAAATCTGCTGTTTGAAAAAATCCTTATGCGTGACATGCTTACAGGTCAGCAGGATAAAACAGAATTCCTTAAAAACCTTGCAGAATTATTAACCGATGGAGGAAGTATAATTTTCAGCCAGTTCATTCCCTCACAGGCCCAAAGACTCTCCCGGCTTACCGAGCTTATCGACCTCAGAACAGAACAGCCGGCGCTTTATACGGCATTGGAGTCTGCTGAAGAGGTTATTTACAATAACCCTGACAATCCTCTCGTAAACTGGGGAAAATCCGAAATCATCAAGGCTGCCGAAAATGCCGGTTTCATTCATGGATCTGAATCCTTTTCTATAGAAGAAAACCGGCCCGTTCAGTCATCCGATATCGATAAGTGGTTTGATAAGAATAGAACAGGATACGGAATCATCTCCAGAGAACTCCCTGAAAATGACTTCAACCTCCTGCAGATGCTCATTCACGACCGGCTGCAGGGGAATATAGTTAAATGGAAGCTCCATTTTTTACTGATATCAGCCCTGCGTAAGTCCTTTACAATAAACAAATAAAGCGGATAATTTACTATTACTATATGCTTGACAAAAATCTGAAAATATAGCATATTCCTATCCACATCATGGTGGATATAGTTCAATCGGTAGAGCACCAGATTGTGGTTCTGGATGTTGCGGGTTCAAGTCCCGTTATCCACCCTTAAGGCGCCTGACTTTATTGGCAGGAGCTATGCGCCCGTAGCTCAGCTGGATAGAGCGCCGGACTTCGAATCCGTAGGTCGTAGGTTCGAATCCTACCGGGCGTATTAAAAAACCTTTGGTTTTTGAATACATGTTTTTTGGAATAATATGGGCCGTTAGCTCAGCTGGGAGAGCAGCAGACTCTTAATCTGCGGGTCGTAGGTTCGATCCCTACACGGCTCAAAACTTTTACATTTTATATTGACCATAAAATGTAAAAGCGTATATAATGCGGAAACTCTTTGAGTAAGAGACACTCTCCGCAATAAAACTGCGAGAGTGGTGAAATTGGCAGACACGCCAGACTTAGGATCTGG
>DMKD01000239.1 GCA_003454605.1 Spirochaeta sp.
CGGGGTCTTTATTCATTCTTTATTAAATCAAGAGGTTATATGGCAGTTAAATCTGAATATAAAAATAGAGCGCTTAGCTTTGAGGAACGGGCAAAGGACTTGGTATCAAGAATGACTCTGCCTGAAAAAATTTCACAAATGATACACAGCTCTCCGGCCATTCCAAGGCTTGATATCCCGGAATATAACTGGTGGAATGAATGTCTTCACGGAGTCGGACGTTCCGGAACGGCTACTGTATTCCCTCAGCCTATCGGCCTTGCAGCAACTTTTGATGAAGATCTATTGGAAACTATAGGCGAGATAATTGCAACAGAAGCAAGAGTTAAATATACAATAGCCTCAAGACAGGGTGATTTCGATGTGGGAAAAGGTTTAACATTCTGGGCGCCTAATGTAAATATTTTCAGAGATCCCCGCTGGGGCCGCGGACATGAAACCTATGGTGAGGATCCATATCTTGCATCAAGACTTGGAGTCCGCTTTATAAAAGGACTCCAGGGAACTGGAAAATATCTTAAGACAGCGGCAGGGGCTAAACATTTCGCAGTTCACAGCGGGCCTGAAGCTGATCGGCACTCGTTTAATGCTAAAGTAAGCAGAAAAGATTTGTATGAAACATACCTTCCAGCTTTCGAGGCCTGTGTAAGAGAAGGCGGAGTGGAGACAATTATGGGTGCATATAACAGAGTAAATGGTGAAGCCTGCTGTGCCAGTAAAAATCTTCTATCTGATATTCTGCGGGGAGAATGGGGTTTTGAGGGTCATGTGGTCTCCGACTGCTGGGCAATCGAGGATATTCACAAGAATCATAAGATCACAAATGAAGCCGTTGAGTCGGCAGCCTTAGCTGTATCCCGCGGTTGCGATCTTAATTGTGGAGATCTATATAAATACATCCTTGAAGCTGTCAAAAAAGGCTTATTAGCTGAAGAGGTAGTAGACGTCAGCGTTAGGAGATTGATGGTTACGCGGTTGAAACTGGGGCTATATGCTGAGGATGAGGTAAAAAAAATATTTAACTATAATTTTGAAATACTTGCCGGTAGAGAACATCGTGATGCCGCGATAGATGCAGCACGTAAGACAATGGTTGTTCTTAAGAACCTTAATCGAACACTTCCCCTGCAAAAAGATAAGATTAGTTCTATTGCCGTAATCGGACCTAATGCTGACAGCCGGGCAGCCTTAACTGGTAATTATAATGGAACACCGCCTATATATGTGACAGTCCTTGAAGCTATGCACCGACTTTCTGGTGATGAAATAAGAATCCATTATTCTGAAGGCTGTCATCTATACAATAAAAATGTTGAACCCTTTGCTAAAGAAAACGACAGATTATCTGAAGCTGTTAATATTGCAGAAATCTCGGATGCAGTGATCCTGGTGCTGGGACTCAATACTTCTCTTGAAGGTGAACAGGGTGATGTGAGCAATTCTTACGGCAGCGGTGATAAACCGGATCTTAATTTGCCCGGTATGCAACAGAAATTGCTTGAACGTATATGTTCTATCGGAAAACCGGTAGTAGTTGTTCTTTTATCCGGCAGCGCATTGGCAATAAGCTGGGCGGAAAAACATGCTGATGCCATTATCCAGGCCTGGTATCCCGGCGGAGAAGGCGGCCTGGCTGTTGCCGAATTAATTTTCGGGAACTATTCACCGGCTGGAAGGCTCCCTGTTACTTTTTACAATACTACAGAGGAACTTCCTGATTTTAATGATTATTCGATGCAAAACCGCACGTACAAATTTATGAAGCAGGATGCACTATATCCTTTTGGTTTTGGTTTATCATATTCAACATTTTCATATTCTGAGGTTTGGGCTTCAATAAAGAGAATAAATATTTCACAGGATATTAAAGTGGGTGTTACAATATTGAACTCAGGAGATTTTGATGCTGAAGAAACTGTACAGCTGTATATTCAAAAAATAGATCCTGCTCCAGAATCAGCCAAATACAAACTTTGTCGTATTAACAAAATATTTTTAAACAAAAATGAGAGTGTTCGACTGGAATGGACACTCACAGCCGAAGACTTTGCCTTTATCAACAATGAAGGAACATCAAAGATACAAATGGGTTCATACCGAATTTATATCGGCGGACAGCAGCCGGATTCCAGAAGCTCTGAATTAACAGGGAAAACGGTAGAGCAGATAGAAATCTCTATTCACAAGGAAAAGTAGCAATATGAAATTCAGTCATGGCAATTGGTTTTTAGAAAAGGATTTTGAACTCTCTATTCCATACCAAGTTGCTGATTATACATTTACAGATAATAAACTAATTTGTTATACATCGATAAAAAAAATACAAAGCAGAAGCGACACAATAAATGGACCGATTTTGACATATGAATTCTCTTCACCGTTAAAGAACATCATCAGATTAAAGATATACCATTACGAAGGAAGTATGCCCTTTAAAAATGGTTTTGAAATTTCTGATGCTAATTTCAGCGGTGTCGAATTTACAGATGGCGATGAGAGTATGATTTTCAGCTCAGGTAACACTGCTGTCGTTATCAAAAAAAATGGGCAATTTTCATACACATTTAGCTATAATAATAAACTTTTAACAGAAAGCTCTCCTAAAAGTTCATGTTATGCAGTCAATCAGAAAACCGGGGAAAGTCACATCCGTGAACAGTTAAAACTTGGAATAGGCGAACATATATATGGTCTTGGCGAACGGTTTACTAGTTTTGTAAAAAACAGCCAGGTAGTTGATATGTGGAATGATGATGCAGGAACAAACAGTGACCTTGCATATAAGAATATCCCTTTTTATATTACAGATCGCAACTATGGTGTCTTTGTAAATAACTCCGGAAGGGTCTCATTTGAGATAGGAACGCAGCATGTAGAGAAAGTTCAGTTTAGTGTTCCTTATGAAGGCATTGAGTACTACCTTGTTGGCGGTAATTCTATGAAATCCGTAATAGAGGAATATACAGAGCTATGTGGAAGACCCCCTATGATACCTAAATGGTCTTTCGGACTATGGCTGAGTACCTCCTTTGTCACAAATTACGATGAAAATACAGTCCACAGCTTTATAGATGGTATGAAGGAACACAATATTCCTCTAAGCGTTTTTCATTATGATTGTTTCTGGATGAAAGAAATGGAATTCTGCAATTTTGAATGGAATTCAAATGTCTTTCCAAACCCGGGTAAAATGATCCAGGAACTTAAGTCAAAAGGACTGAAAATCTCTGTCTGGATCAACCCCTATATTGCACAGAAGTCTCCCCTGTTTAAAGAGGCTGTAAATAAAGGTTATTTGATTAAGAAAAATGACGGAACCGTTTATCAGCGGGATGAGTGGCAAGCGGGTCTTGGTATAGTAGATTTTACAAATCCTGAAGCTTGTATATGGTTTAAGGATAAGTTGAAACCAATATTAGATCTTGGCATTGATACCTTTAAAACCGACTTTGGAGAAAGAATTCCAGGAAAAGAAGAAGATGTATGCTTCTTCAACCAGGCAGATCCCGATAAAATGCGAAATCAATACTCTTTTCTATACAATAAAACGGTATATGAACTCCTTGTAGAAGAAAAAGGACAGAATGAAGCAATAGTGTTTGCAAGAGCTGCAACAGCGGGTTGTCAAAGGTTTCCTCTTCACTGGAGCGGAGATTGCTGGTCTGATTTTTCTGCAATGGCAGAGAATCTGAGAGCTGGATTATCCCTGGGGTTATGCGGTTTTGGTTTCTGGAGTCATGATATAGGAGGATTCGAGAGCAAATCCAGTGAAGCAGTTTATATGCGTTGGGCGGCCTTTGGATTGCTGTCTTCACACAGCAGACTTCATGGAAGCACGAGTTACCGGGTTCCCTGGAACTACAGCGAAGAGGCAATTAAGGTCGTGTCCCAATTTTCCCGGTTAAAGAATCAATTAATGCCTTATCTGTATTATTCCGCTTTTCAATCCCACACCAGCGGTCTGCCGGTTATTCGCCCAATGGTAATGGAATTCCCACAATGCAGAACTTCAAGAAATCTTGATCTACAGTATATGCTTGGTTCTAGCTTGTTAGTAGCACCTGTGTTTAATGAGGAAGGCCTGGCTCAGTATTTTTTACCGAAAGGAAACTGGGTAAGTTTGCTGAGCAATAATATTTACGAAGGAAACACCTGGGTGGAAGAGACCCACGATTACTTTTCTATACCATTACTTCTTAAGGCTGATACTGCTCTTGTGATGGGGAAAAACAGCGATACGCCTGAATATGATTACACAAAATCAATTACTATAGTACTATTTGATATTCATGATAGCCATAAAGAAAGATTACAGATAGTTAATTCTTTGGACGATAAACTGAATTTTATAAATATAAAACGTGATGGCACAATAATTACCCTTACTGCTGATGATTCCATCAAAGATTGGAATGTGTTGCTATTGGGGAATTGCAGTATTTCATCCGATGCTTCTTTTTCTACCCATTCTGATGGGAAAATTGATATAACTCCCGCAGGCAATAAACTGGAGATTAAGCTTATATGATAGTTTTTTCTCACTAATTTGCTTTTTTGCTGGGGTAAGTCCCATATAGTGGTCGCCATTTCTCCCGAATATTATTCTATGCTGTCACATCCTCCATTTCAAGCAGGTTACTGGTTTTTCTGAGTTTCTTAGCTATATATGTAATTTGAGTGTTTATTCTTGAGAAATATGAGATCAGATCCAGGTGCACGGATGAAGTAGCCAGCGATTCTAGTGTTCCCTTCTGAAGTCTTTCCAGATGAAGTTTCTTGTATCTTTCTTCTTCCTTATTTTTATGAGCTTTGATAATTGAAGCAGCAAGTTCAGCGTCCTCATCAATGAAAGATTTAATGAGAGTTTCAAAGTTATGATTCAGCTTGTAGAGAAGATGCTCCAATTCATGAAAGCCTTCTTCCGAGAAAATCAGGTTCTGATCAATCTTCTTGGCGGCCAATACCATAACATTTTTATCAATGACGTCGCCGATTGATTCCAGCTCATTCTGTATGTACATATAATTCATACATACTCTTGATTCCTGCTCACTTAATTCTTCCTGCGAAAGTTTAGCAAGAAATGTGATTATCTTTTTATGAAGCAGATCCACCTTGGAATCCAGGTCGCTTATTTTATTGATAACAGTCAAATCCTTACTGCGAAATGCCCCTTTCATTTCCAGTATCATAGCCTGAATCAGATCACTCACTCTGAGAATCTCTTTTTTAGCCATAACAAGCGATAGTTCAACACTCTTTTCTATCATCTTCTTATGAATGTATTTGACACCAAAGGGTTTTGGGGCTTCCCGTTCGGGAAAGATTCTGTTGAACAATTTCACTATCAGGTTGAGATTGGGAAAAACAAAGATGTGGTTAATTACCGGCATAAAGGTGAATGCCATGGCGATCTGCCTTGCGACACTATCCGTATTTAATACAGTCTGAGTGAACCATTTTACAAACCAGATGTACAGCCGCTCTCCTCTGAACGGAATTGTCAGAAGAATGAACACCCATACAACACCTATGAGTTGAAACATTATATGAATATATGCAGATCTCTTTGCCTCCCAGCTCAGGGTAAGGCTGCCCAATACGGCGGTTATACAGGTGCCCACTGCAGCACCAAGATTAATAGGGACCGCCTGCTCAAGCGTAATTGTTCCCGCGATAGCCATGGCTATCGTAATTCCAGTGGTTGCCCCCGATGACTGAATTATCATTGTGAAAAACAAACCCAGGAGTATTCCCAGGATGGGGGTCTCTATGTTCTGCATCAGATTTATGAACGGTTCAAAACTTCTAAGGGGTCTGAGGGAGGATGACATCATATCCATCCCCAGGAAAAGAAGTCCGAAGGTGAAAATTGTCATTCCAATATTTTTACCGCGTTTTGTTTTCATGCTGATCAGTACAACAAATCCAATGGCGATAATGAATGAGGCAAGTTTTGTTATTGATGGAAACGCAACAAGCTGCGGCAGAAAGGTAGATCCAAGTTCCGCGCCGAGGGTGACAGCGAGACTCTGCTGAAAAGTCATGAGTCCGGCACCGACCAGAGCAGCTTCAAGAACAGTAGTTGCTGAGGAAGACTGGTTTACTATGGTAATTCCCAGTCCGGTCAAATAGCCTCTCACCCGACCCTTTGTCAGGGCCAGCATTATCCCCTTCATTTTTGCCCCTGCTATGGCAGTGAGATGCTTATTCATCTCCATCATGCCGAAGAGAAAGATAGTTAGCCCGCCCATAAGGGTAAAAATATTCCAGATGCTCATTGTGTACTCCTTCCTAAAAATAAAAGGCCGCACCGACAACGGGCAGCCTTTTAGATACTTTCAGTTTTATTATTATACCATACCGATCGAAAGTTTCGCAGCCTTAAGGTAATTAACATTCTCATAATCGCCGATTTCGAGGGCCTCTATCGCCGATTTCATCCCTGCATAATCTTCACTCTCACAGCAGACTGTTTCAAGCTTTGAACCGTTAAAAAGAATCTCGCCGTATTCACAGATTATACCGTCGACTGAGAAACCGAAACGTTTCTTGTCTATTTCGACCGCAGCCAAATCAGGATGGGCTTTAACGATGCCGATGAAGTCTTCCAGTGTATAGGAGTCCTGCTTCAACTCAACTTCAACCTTCATATTCTGAAGAATCGTTGCAACCTCATCCTTCTTAACAGGAAATTCAAACTTCCCCTTAGGTTGAAAAATCTCGTATCCGTCATCAGTTTCTCCGACCTTGGTCTTTATATCCAGCAATCCGTCTCTAACTTTAACATTAGCCTCATTTGTATGAGCCGAGAGGAAATAGGTCTCACTGGAGGTTCTGATTTTGAATAATTTTGCCTGAGCCTTCCACATTGTTAGAGTGACCTTATCAATTACGCCCTGACCAAAAGCCCGGAATTCAGCCCTCGGAATGATTTTCGCTGCATCTTCTGATGAAGTAGCGGCATTTTTGGCAAATACATCAGCCATTATTGTCTCCTTTTTAGTAATTTTATATAGTTACTCCATTAGTTTCAAATAAAATGATGATTTTGTAAAATTAAATCTTTTTATGATTGGAATAAAAAAAAGAAATAGCAAATAATCGCTCAAATCTGTTGATGTTCCATGCTATGATATTGAGGGAGAGAAAAAGTGGATTTGATAAAATTCAAAACATTCTATACCGTTGCCGAACTGAAGAGTTTCAGCAAGGCAGCAGAAACACTGTATTTTACTCAACCCGCTATCAGCGCTCAGATTAAGGATCTTGAGTATGAATACGGTGAAAAACTTTTTAACCGTGAAGGCAGAAAGATTGAAATCACTAAAGCTGGAGAGGTTCTTTTAAGTTACGCTGAATCTATGCTGAAACTATTTGATGAATCAAAATATGCTGTTAATTTCGTAAAAGAAAAAGAGAAAGGCCTTATACAATTCGGGGTCAGCACCTTTCCAGGCACTCACTATCTGCCGCCTTTCATGAAAGAGTTTAAAAACCTGTATCCTGAATCAACCTTTTCACTTAGTGTAAAAAATGCAAAGATAATTCGGGAAATGGTTCTCAAAAGAGAACTGGAATTCGGAATCATCGGCTCGATTGAATCCTTTTCTCCCCAAAAAGGCTTAAATGAAGAAACTCTTCTTGAAGACGAGGTAGTTCTGGCCGTTAACAACGATCACTATCTATCATCCAAGGAGTATATTGAAATTGAAGATTTGGAACCGATTGTGCTTATATCCGGATTTAAAAACACAGTATCGCGTCAGGTTACAAGGAAGCTGTTCTTTAAACATGGAATTGAGCGTAAAATCAGTTATGAGATAGAGGACAAGGGAATGATAAAAACCATGATCCAGAATGGTTTGGGCTGTGCCTTCTTCGCCCGCTCAGAAGTACAGCAGGAAGAAGAAGCAGGCTGGCTGACCTTATTGAAAGTAAAAAGTGAAAACCTTACCAGGAAAATCATCCTCGTCTCTCATATAAATCATGACCTTGCCTACATCCCAATTGTTTATAAATTTTCTGAAAGGGGAAAAGGAGGACCGCCGTCAGGAGGCGATCCCCGATTAGTCATCAGGATTTCAGCCGGTAAATAGCTGGTTAAGCAGAGGCTGAAGTTTTTTACGCGATATTCCCAGATTACCCTGACTATAGAAAACAAGTTTATCCGATGCAGGATATTCTGTTTCAATCAGTTCGAGTCCGAGATCCGCCTCTTCGAGAAAGTTAATAACAATTTTCTGATTTGCGTCATCGGGAACATAAACTACGAGGTTTCTGTTAAAATCAGGATTTGTATAAGCACTCATTGCAAGCAGTACATCAAGCTTTCGCTCCTTCAGATATCGACCAAAAGCTTCCGGCAGCGCGTGGTCTTTCTTCAGCCATTCATCAACCGAGAGCAATACTGAGGCAATTCCGCATTTGGTAGTATTCATTATCCATTCCTTATAATCCTTACGCAGAAGATCATAGCTTTCCAGACTGGATACATTGAATTTCTCAAACTGAAGTTTATTAAAAAGCTCATTCTGATTTCTTCCTGTCCTGGTAATTAATTCCGCTGCTGCAGCCGAATCTGCATCAGTTACACGTTCAGCAGCCGGATCAAGGTTTACAGTATCCAGAAGAATGGTCCCGAGAAGCAGGCTGCCCAGCTGTAAATCCACAGCATCAGGAGAGCTTGCCAGAAACCGTTCTGCCACTAAAGTTGCAGCAGAACCAACAGATCTGATATCCTTCTTTATAGAGACTGGATAATTTTTCTCATCGGCATGATGATCAAGAATCTCAGATACTGAATCAAACAGGTTTGATTGTTCTGCAGCCAGTTTATTATGATCAATCAAAATCAGATTCAGGCGTCCCTCAGTTTGAATTTGCTCCAGGTCCAGATCATCAGTAAAAATTAGTGAGTCAATGTCGACTTTTGCCTCATTAAACAGGAATACAGCCTCGGTTCTCAACTTGAAGTCTGCCCGCGGAATATTAATAAGAGGAACAGCATTTATTCCCGGTTCATTGAGTCTCAGAAACCAGGCATAAGAAACAGCAGACGCCATTGAGTCCAGATCGGCTGCTTCGTTTCCCATCACTATCGTCATATCACCTCTTTTTTTAATATTCTCTCTCAATTCAGCAGTATAAGAATTAAAATCTGAAATCATGGTAATCTCCTTTTAATTTATATAGTAATTATGGGGTGACACTGCCGTTTTGTGAAGCCTTAGAACTATCAATTATTCTTATCGTATATATCATGAACATTTATTTTACTTAGCGGTTGAATTCCTTCATAATAAATCTGGATTATAAACCTACGTATTCAGAAGGAGAATTTCATGAAAAAGTTATTAATTATTCTATGACTCCCCTGCAAGAACTAGA
>DMKD01000318.1:0-5518 GCA_003454605.1 Spirochaeta sp.
TAATGAACATGACCGCAGACTGAGTATTTCACCCTGTCATTGACCATCAGCATATCACCAAGGCTTCGGCTGCCGAGGAAGGCATTGAAGTAGTCCCAGGTGTCATTGGGCACTGGTACGGTAAACTCCTCGATGGGCAGCATGTGAGTCACGGCGACAAGCTTGTCAGATCCGGTTTTCTCAAGGGACGCATCAAGCCGCCGCAGAAACCAGTCGTGGGTTTCTTTATCCGTCTTATTCCATACAGCCTTTATACTATCCTGCCATACCCGGTCGTTATGGGACCGTCTCTGAAAATCGTTGAAGCTGAATAAATCAAAACTTCCGAAAGAATAATCATACCAGCAGGTATCTCCGGCGGCACTCCAGCCGTCCTTCAGCTTCACAGGCCCCTTCGCCAGATTATGGGGATGCTCGATCATTGCGCTATAGGTTTCCATTGCACTAGTACCCGGATGGTTTTCATTCCACAGGTCATGGTTGCCCGGAACAAACAGACAGCTGCGGCCTGTATCCTTTTCAATCCGTTGTATAACATCCAGAGTGATTTCATGATCGCTTGAAATATCCCCGGCTGTTATAAAAACATCGATATCATTATTGAGTATGGTATCACAGACGGCAGGTGTAATCCTGTCGACATCACCGTCGTAGTAATTTATATCCACATGGATATCAGAAAGAATACCGATTCGCACTACTTCATCAGCCTCGGGTTGATGCGTTCAGAGAGTGTATCGCCGATAATATTGAACGATAACACACAGAATGCGAGTGCAAGACCGGGGAAGATCGCCATCCATGGAGCCTGATACAGGTAATTTCGGGCATCTTTCAGCATAAGACCCCAGCTTGGCTCGGGAGGCTGGGTTCCGAGACCCAGAAACGACAGGCTTGCTTCAATAACAACTGCCGTAGCAAAGGTGATTGAGCACTGCACGACAACCTTGCCGAGCAGATTAGGAATTATATGCTTGAAGATTATCTTCAGAGTTCCTGAACCAAGGGCCCGGGATGCCTCAACATAACCTTCGGTCTTTATTGACAGGGTTTCAGCGCGAACCAGTCTGGCAAAAACCGGACTGAATATGATTCCAATGGCAAGCATGACCTGCACCAGTCCGTAACCGAGAAAAGATACAACTGTTATTGAGAGAAGAATAGTCGGAAACGACAGAATACTGTCCATCAGGAGCATCAGAATATTATCCGTCATGTTCCGTCCGAGACCTGCGGCGAGACCTACAATAGTTCCTATCAGCAGAGCCAAAGAAACAGATACTAATCCTACTATCAGCACGGGTCTACTGCCGTAGATAATCCGGCTGAGGACATCACGTCCGAAATTATCCGTACCTAGGAGGTGATCCGACGAGGGTCCTGAAAATCTGATATCGGTATTCTGATCCGTAGGATTATACGGAGAAACAAAGGGGGCCGCAAAAGCGGCTACCCCTATTAGAATCAGAAAAAACACAGCTATTTTAAATAGCAGATTTCTTGTTTTGTTCATGAACTACTTTACTACTGTCCACCTGAAATCGAATGTATCAAGTTTAGGAGTAATAACAAAACCTTCTACATTATTTCTGATGCCGGTCTGACGATATGAAGAACCAAGATAAACAAAGGGGACTTCCTTCGCCATGATATCAAGAGCTTCATCGTACAGCGGTTTTCTATTCTCATAACCGATAGTTACAGCAGCTTCTTTAAGAAGTTCTGCTGTTCTTTCGTCATGCCAGCCTACATACTTGCCTTCACCGTAACCGCGCAGGGTTCCGTCCGGATCAAGCTTACCTGTATGACCAATAACAGTAAAATCGAACTTTCGTCCTCTGTATACATCACTGATCCATGTCGACCAGTCCACGAGCTGAATCTTAACGTTAAGACCAACATCAGAGAGCATTTCCTGATACATCTCACCGGCTGTTACATGAAGAGCATAGTTCTGAGGAAGAAAGAGTTCAAACTCATCGTCAGGCCCCACACCCGCTTCCTTAAGAAGAGACTTTGCCTTCTCAGGATTGTAGGTATAGTATTCAACATCGTTATAGTAGGCATTGCCCTTATCAGTGAAGGTGTTGATTATATGACCGCCGCCGTAGGCGATGTCAAGAATCTTCTGTTTGTCGATAGCATAGTTAATTGCCTGACGCACCTTTATATTTGACAGAATAGGGTCCTCACAATTCATTGCCATGACAAGGATCAAAGCAGTCAGGTTTTCTTCGATGTGTACATCGGGATTTGCCTCAATCATCGGAATGCTGTCGGTGTCGACTATAAATACAATATCAACCTGTCCAGCTATAAGGCTCTGAACCTGTACCGATGTTTCAGGAATGATATACATCTCAACATTGTCAACTTTGGGAAGACCGCTCATCCAGTAACTTTCGTTCTTTGCGAGGATAACCTTGTTATCACGTACCCATTCTTTGAAAACAAAGGGTCCCGTTCCAACAGGATCGGAATCGAAATCATGCCCGGAGTCAATAAGGCTCTTCGGAAGAATCGCAGACCAGCCTGAACCGATAGATCCGAGAAATGGAGCATGAGGGGATGAAAGATTAAAAACAACGGTTAAATCATCCGGAGTATCGATAGATTCGATTACCTCAAATTCTTTGAAATGAACCGAACCGGCTTCTTCGCTTCGAACTCTGTCAAAAGAAGCCTTGACATCAGCTGAGCTTAACAGATCACCGTTATGAAATTTTACGCCGCTTTTGAGCTTGAAGGTCCAGCTCAGATTATCATCCGAGATACTCCAGCTTTCAGCAAGAGCCGGAACAATTTTTCCGCTGCTCTTTTCGGGTTCTACAAGGGTGTCATAAACAGACTTACAAACCTGAAATGTAAGGGTTCCCGATGTCATGTGCGGATCGAGACTGTCGGGATTTCCAGGGAGTGCAAATTTCAGTGTTGTGGGCTCAGGGACTGCAGGAGCTGAAGCTTCAGCTTCTACTTCGGGTGCTTCCTGTGATCCACCGGCAAAAACAAATACGGGGATGAGCAGCAGCATAATAACAACTGCCGTACAAATAAATCTTTTCATAATTTTCTCCTTTCAATTCTATTATCCTTAAAACAGGCTACAACGTGCCCGTCGTTAATTTCAAGCATCTCAACCTTGGCTTCTGAATCTTCTCCTGCATAAAAACAGTAGCCTTCAGGCAGTCCCTCCGAATAACCGGCTTCCTCAACATGAAAAACAAGGTCTTGCTCTTCATCAATTCTGTTTATTCCGGGTATCGAGGAAAAAAGTTTCATCGTATAGGGATGTACCGGCGTCATCAGATCTTCAACAGTTCCCGCCTCAACAATCTGCCCCTTGAACATCACGGCGATCCTGTCGCTTAAATAAGAAACTAGATTCAGATCATGCGAGATAAACAGATATGTCAGCGACAGCTTTTCTTTCAGCTCAATAAGGAGATTGATAATCTGAGCCTGGATAGATACATCCAGGTTTGAGACAGGCTCATCAAGGATCATAAAATCAGGCTCAACCGACAGAGCTCTTGCAATTACAATTCGCTGCTTCTGCCCTCCTGAGAACTCATGCGGGTAGCGCTTCTTATGTCCCGGGGTAATACCTACGAGATCAAGCAGTTCATCAACCCGCTGGTCAAGCTTTTGCCTGCGTCCGGTTTCTCCTGAAGCATATCCGAGATTATAAAGACCCTCTTTGATGCTGTTCTCAATCGACATCTTAGGGTTAAGCGACGAGTTGGGATCCTGAAAAACGATCTGAATCCTCTTCCTGAAATTTCGAAGCCGTGATGTCGAGAGACTTCCGAGATCAATGCCGTCTATTTTAATCTCCCCTGATGTGGGCGGGTCAAGATAAAGGACCGAACGGGACAGGGTTGTTTTACCGCAGCCTGATTCACCGACTAGGCCAAATACGCTGTTTCGCTCTATGTTCAGACTAATATTATCTACCGCGGTAAACGAATGAGCGCCTTTCTTTGAAAGCCCCCGTCCGCGGAATGTCTTTTCAAGGTTTACGATTTCAACAAAGCTACTCATTTTCTCCACTCCTTGTCGAGACAGAAACAGGCTGCCTTTCGGCTGCCGTCGACCGCAGCCATCTCCGGCTGGTTTTTCGTGCACTTGTCCTCAGCAAGCGGGCAACGCGGATGAAAAGCGCATCCGCTTGGAAAATGCTCAGCATCAGGTACCCTGCCGCTGATTGTAGTCAATTTCTTGCCTCGCTTCGCGGCATCAGGGACTGATTCCAGCAGCAGCTTCGTATACGGGTGCGCAGGAGTGTTGAAGATCTCCTCGCGGCTGCCGGTTTCAACTATCTTCCCGGCGTAGATTACCGACACCCGGTCCGATATGTCATGCACAACCGCAAGGTCATGTGAAATAAACAGGATGCCCATATCAAGCTTATGCCTCAGCTGCATAATCAGCTTGAGAATCTGAAGCTGCAGAGTAACATCCAATGCCGTTGTGGGCTCATCGGCAATAAGCAGCGACGGGTTGCAGCATATTGCGATTGCAATCATAACACGCTGCTTCATTCCGCCGGAGAGCTCGTGCGGAAAGCTTTTAAGCACACGGCGGTTTCCGCCAAGACCTACCATCTCGAGAATTTCGAGTGCGCGGACCTCGGCTTCTTTTCCGGACATGCCGAGATGAAGCCTCAGCATTTCCATAATCTGTTCACCCACTCGCAGCGCCGGATTCAGATATTTGCCCGGTTCCTGAAAAACCATCGCAATTTCGCGTCCTCTGGTCTTACGCCGCTGTTCTTCGGTGTACTTCAGAATATCTTCATTATTATAATAGATTCTTCCGTCTTCAATAACAGCCGGCGGCATCGGTAGAAGACCCATGACACAGGTTGATGTCACCGTTTTCCCCGAGCCTGACTCACCCACGAGAGCGTGAAGCTCTCCGCGCCGGACGTCGAGATCAACACCGCGAACAGCTTTAGCCCGATGTTCACCCTCTCCAAAACTTATATTGAGGTTCTCAATTTTCAAAATCTGTTCACTACTACTGCTGCTCATCAGGAAATCCTTATCTTCGGGTTAATAACACTGTATAGAACATCAACAAGGAAGTTAACCAGAGAGAATATTATGGCTATAAATATAACACCGCCCTGAATAAGGGGAAAATCACGCTGATAGATACCGTAAAGAAAGAGTCTTCCAAGACCCGGCAGGGAAAAAACCTGCTCAATAATTATTGCGCCGCCAAGCATATAGCCGAACTGAATACCGGTTATTGTAACGACCGGGATCAGGGCATTACGAAGGGCGTGTTTATATTTTACCATTGTCTCGGTAAGGCCCTTTGCACGGGCAGTTATTACATACTCCTTCGAGAGCTCTTCAACCATTGATGCCCGGGTCAGCCTGAGTATTACAGCGGCACGGGCAAAACCAAGAGATAGTGCGGGAAGCACGAGATGTTTCAGGCTGCCGACTCCGAAGAGAGGAAAGATCGGAAAACGCACGGCAAAGAGCAGCAGGAGAATGATCGCGAGCCA